>JAPKZT010000304.1 GCA_026393655.1 Actinomycetota bacterium
ATGGAGAAACTGCCATCCACATATTGTCGCGTCTAAACACTTGACGACGGTGCGCATAATAAATGCTCGGTAAATCGATGTTGTAGTCGGCAACGAACTGCCAGATATCCAATTCTGTCCAGTTTGAAATCGGGAAAATTCTAAAATGTTCACCAGGCTTGTGGCGGCCGTTGTAAATACCCCAAAGTTCTGGTCGCTGAGTTTTAGGGTCCCATTGACCGAACGCGTCGCGATGTGAATAGACGCGTTCTTTAGCGCGCGCACGTTCTTCGTCGCGGCGCGCACCGCCAAATACGGCATCGAACTTGTGCTCTTTGATTGAGTCAAGCAAAGTCACAGTTTGTAGCGGGTTGCGACTCGCACGCGGCCCAGTTGCGTCTTGCATTCGACCTGCGTCAATTGACGCCTGAACTGATCCAACAATAAGTTGCACATCAAGATCACGCACGGCTCGATCGCGAAACTCGATAACTTCGGCAAAGTTATGGCCAGTGTCGATGTGCATTACCGGAAAGGGCACTCGGGCCGGACTGAAAGCACGCGCCGCCAGGTGCAACATTACGACTGAGTCTTTGCCGCCCGAGAACAACATTGCTGGGCGTTCGAACTCTGCTGCGACTTCGCGGATAATTGTGACCGACTCGTCAATCAGACTGCGTAATGCTGATTTCACCCCTATAAGACTAGGGCTTTAAGCATTGCCGGAGTGACAAAAGCCGAATACCTGCTGTCAAATAGATCGGGCAATTAGTGTGACTTCGGGCGATTAACACAAATTATTGGAAATTTTCTAGAGGACAAATTGTGACACGGCTATCTAAATCAAGTACAAACGAATCAATTCTGTCGGTGTTACGAGAAACGGCTGATGCAGTTTCAATCGTGTTACGTGCGAACAAAGATTGGTCGTTGTCTGGATTGCGTGAAACACAATATTCGGTAGATCTCCGCGCAGACGCAGCAGCCCTTGAAGTTTTGCATGGCGCGGGCGTGGCCGTGTTGTCTGAAGAAAGTGAAATCACTGGCGTGTTCGGCGATGATGATATTTGCGTCGTAATGGATCCACTTGATGGTTCGACAAATGCCAGTCGTGGTGTGCCTTGGTATGCAACTGCATTGTGCGCAATCGACAAAAACGGAATGCGAGCCGGGCTTGTTGTCAATCAAGCGATGCAAAGCGATTCATATTGGGCGACTGTTGGCGGTGGTGCGTTTCATAATGGTGAGGCGATGCGACCAAGTAGTTGTGTAGATCTCGCCGAAGCGGTTGTCGGCATTTCGGGTATTCCAAAACAGCGGCCAAGGTGGGGTCAGTTTCGTGCGCTTGGTGCTGCGGCTTTGGATATTTGTTTAGTCGCCGACGGCGTGATTGATGCATGGATTGATTTCAACACACATGGTGTTTGGGATTATTTAGCGAGCGCACTGATTTGTCAAGAGGCGGGCGCATTGATTGTTGAGCACCAAGGCCGAGATTTAATCGTGCAAGAGCATTCACATCGCCGCACGCCAATTGTTGCTGCGACACCCACGCTGCTTGAGATTGTTAAACAAATTCGCGACCAAAAGTAAACGAGATGTCGCCCACGCAAACTGAAATGATTCCATTGCTGTGGACAGCGAAAGATCGTGGCGTATTCATGGCCAGCCTTCTGCAATTTGTAATGTCAACCTTTTTTTAACAATAACTAAACGTTATACAAAAAGTTGTCATTCAGACGATAGGTCCAGTA
>JAPKZT010000243.1 GCA_026393655.1 Actinomycetota bacterium
ACGACCACCACGCACAAGCACGATTGAGTGCTCTTGCAAGTTCTGTCCTTCGCCAGGGATATAAGCAGTTATTTCTGCGCCGCTAGTCACACGAACACGTGCAACTTTGCGCAACGCCGAGTTTGGCTTCTTCGGTGTGGTTGTAAAAACACGCGTGCATACTCCACGACGTTGAGGAGAACCCTTAAGCGCCGGAGTCTTAGTCTTTGAAGACTTTGAGCTACGACCCTGACGGATCAACTGTTGAATTGTGGGCACGCAAACGACCTTTTTTATATTGCTGTTACGGAAAACTACCTATTCGAAACCACCCGCAAACGGGACAGTGAATACTACGGTTCAATCGCTCGTCTCGGCAACCTGCCCCTACTCGTTTTTAAGGGGTCGCCACAACGAAGTATTGACCACCCAAAGGAATCTTCTTCAAGATCGGGTCTAGTTTCGTTAGAGCTTTCAGCGGCTCTGGAAAGAACGAACAATACCCAGTTTCACGAATCTTGAACCCGCAGTATGCGCTAAGTAATTTTTTTATGTCGCGCATCGAGATCAATTCGGCATCTACATCCATTGGGCAGTTTGAAACGATTCGCCGCGTCAGGGGGTTATAGGTGTTGTGTTCAATCACAACTAGGCAACCATCGGGTTTAAGGTTCGCACGCAAGTTCTCAAGAATCTCAACACGAGTGCTACCCGTAACGTGATGCAAAACGGTCGACATCAAAATTACGTCGAACTTTTCAGTCGTGTTCAGCGCCGAGTTGACGATCGTGACCTGCGGAAACCGCGCCCGAACAACATCGAGCGAAACTTCTGACACATCAGTTGCGAATATCTTCGAGCCAGGAAACTGTTCAAGTAAATACGGCAACGACAAGCCCACACCACAACCAAAGTCAAGAACGTTTAGGCCAGTACCACCACGGGTTTTGGCCGCGCCACGAGATAAACGATTCTTAAGTAGTCGAACCTTATATTCGGCTTGATATTTATCGCTAGTTCGAGTCAGCGCAAGACTATTGCGCAATGACTCGTTGTAGTTCTCGGCAAACTTGTCAAACTCAGACATTGCTCACCCGAACCTAACTTTCGATTTTTTACTGAGCGATCTCGCTGTCAGGACTATCGTCGAAACCATTGTCAAGATCAGTGTCAGGACCAGTTACAGCGTTAATAACTTCGCTCGTAACCGATTCAATTGTCTCGGCTAAATCTTGCGTTTGATCGTCGGCAACATATGTGCCTTTTAATCCAGCCAAGTATGCAGCTGGATCGGCTTCGTCATCGCTCGAGTAATAAGCCATCGGCACATAATCTGGCGCGCTGACATCAAACAAGTTGTAACGATCCATGCCAGTTCCGGCTGGGATCAATTTTCCGATGATGATGTTCTCTTTGAGGCCAACCAAATGATCTGACTTGCCGTCAATCGCCGCCTCAGTAAGAACACGAGTCGTTTCTTGGAAGGACGCCGCCGACAACCATGATTCGGTTGCAAGCGAAGCCTTGGTGATACCCATCAATACTGGGCGACCCTCGGCTGGCTTCTTGCCTTCTTCAACGATTGCTCGGTTGACATCACGGAAAATTTTTGAGTCCGCAAGATGACCTGGCAAGAAATGGGTCTCGCCTGGCTCTTGAACGCTGATGCGTCGCGTCATTTGACGAACGATCAACTCGATGTGCTTGTCGTGAATCGCCACACCTTGATCGCGATACACCTTTTGCACTTCTTCAACAAGGTATTGCTGAGTTTCGCGAATTCCCTTGATCACCATTAGTTCTTTTGGATCTAATGGACCATCAGTGATGCGCTCTCCAGCTTCAACGCTCTGTCCGTCTTTGACTAACGGACGACTACCAGTTGGCAAAATGATCTCAATTTCTTGACCTTGATCATCAATAACTTTGATCGGAATACCCTTGCCTTCGTCTTCAAGAATTCGAAGAACGCCTGTTGCTGGCACAAGTCGAGCAGAACCCTTTGGGTTACGAGCTTCGAAAAGTTCAACTACGCGTGGCAAACCACCAGCGATGTCTTTTCCGGCAACGCCACCAGTATGGAAGGTACGCATTGTCAACTGAGTACCAGGCTCACCGATTGATTGTGCAGCGATTACACCTACTGCTTCACCAAGTTCGATGTCTTTACCAGTTGCTAACGAACGACCGTAACATTTTGCGCAAACGCCAACTTCGGCGTCGCAAGTTACGACTGAGCGAACACGAACACGCGAAACTTTTGGATCGAGACGCAATGTCTCCATTTCAACGTCACCGATGATCGTATTTTTCGGCATTACTGAACCATCTGAAAGTTCAATGTCGTTAAGCAAAGCGCGTCCGAACAACTTGGTCTCAAGGTATGCACGTGTGTTTGCAGTATCTGCACCAACGTTTTCTACCCACACACCAAGAGTCGTGCCGCAATCGTCTTCACGAACGATTAGTTCTTGAGCAACGTCATGCAAACGACGAGTTAAGTAACCCGAGTCGGCAGTACGAAGCGCAGTATCTACAAGGCCCTTACGAGCACCTGGAGTTGCAATGAAGTATTCAAGAGTTTGCAGACCTTCACGGAAGTTGCTCTTGATCGGACGAGGAATCATGTCACCACGAGGGTTGGCCACGAGTCCACGCATACCTGCGATCTGACGCATCTGGGTCATGTTTCCACGAGCACCAGAACCGATCATCATGTCGACTGGGTTGAAATGCAAAGCCTTGAATTCGGCTTCCATCGCTTCTTGAACATCGGCAGTAGCAGCAGTCCAAATTCGAACTTCTTGCTGACGGCGCTCACCATCGGTGATGATTCCGCGACGGAACTGATTCTCAACTTTTTCTGCTTGCTTCTCATAACCGTCGAGGATTCCACGCTTTGCCTTCGGAGTCTTTACGTCATCAACCGAAACGGTTAGACCTGACTGCGATGCATAGCGGTAACAAATGTTCTTAATCGCGTCAAGTGACGAAGCAATTATCGCCTTTGGATAATTGTCGCTAAGTCGCTCAACGATTACGCCGAACTCTTTTTTCTTGACCGCAGCCGAGATATGCCCGAAACGTACGACGAAGTCTTTTGGCAGAACTTCTTCGAACAACAATCGACCAGGTGTGGTCTCAACATATTTGCGGACACTGTTTCCTGAGGCGTCTTGCGAAGTTTCAAGCAACTTGATTTTCGCGTGAAGTTTTACTCCACCTTCATCAAGTGCACGAGTGATTTCCCACATTGTTCTGAAAACTCGGCCTTCACCCTTTAAACCTGCTTCTTCGCGGGTCAAATAGAAACCACCGATTACAAGGTCCTGTTGCGGGGTAACAATTGGTCGACCAGATGCTGGTGACAAAATGTTGTTCGCCGAAAGCATCAACACACGAGCCTCTGCTTGTGCTTCAACTGACAATGGCAAGTGAACCGCCATTTGGTCGCCGTCGAAGTCAGCGTTAAACGCTGTACATACAAGTGGGTGCAAGTGAATCGCTTTGCCCTCAACAAGTACTGGCTCGAAAGCCTGAATACCAAGTCGGTGCAAAGTTGGTGCGCGGTTAAGTAACACTGGATGCTCTTTGATTACTTCTTCAAGTACGTCCCAAACTTGTGGACGACGACGCTCGACCATGCGCTTGGCAGATTTAATGTTCTGCGCAAGTTGCTGATCGGCAAGTCGCTTCATTACGAACGGCTTGAACAATTCGAGAGCCATCAACTTCGGCAAACCACACTGCTGCAAACGCAATGTTGGTCCGGCGACGATTACTGAACGACCCGAATAGTCAACGCGCTTGCCGAGCAAGTTCTGACGGAAGCGACCTTGCTTACCTTTTAAGCCGTCTGAAAGCGACTTGAGTGGACGATTGCCCGGACCACTAACTGGTCGACCACGACGGCCGTTGTCGAACAGAGCGTCTGCTGCTTCTTGCAACATTCGTTTTTCGTTGTTGACGATGATTTCTGGCGCACCAAGTTCGAGCAATCGAGTTAAACGATTGTTGCGGTTGATCACGCGACGGTAAAGGTCGTTTAAGTCTGAAGTTGCAAAGCGACCACCGTCAAGTTGCACCATCGGGCGCAACTCTGGCGGAATAACTGGAATGACATCCAAAATCATTGCCTTTGGATTGTTCACCAATCGCTCATCTTTGTCACGACGGTTAAACGATGCGACGATCTTCAAACGTTTAATCGCTTTTTGCTTGCGCTGTGTTGAAAGCGGTTTGCCGTTTAAGCCGTTCATAATTGCCTCACGAAGAATTACTTCTTCTGAGTCAAAATCGATTGTGTCGATCAAAACTTTGATCGACTCTGCGCCGGTACCACCGGTGAAATAATCTTCGTAACGATCTTTAATTTCTCGCCAAAGTTCTTCGTCATCAATGATCATTCTTGGGTGAAGTTTTTTGAAAGTATCAAAGGAACGCTCAAGACGATCGATGTCTTTTGTGTGACGATCAGTGATCAAAGTTATGTCTTTGTCAATAAGTTTCTGCTTGGCACGAATATCGCTTTCTTTCGCCCCGTCGCGTTCAAGTTGCTTTAATTCTGCCTCAGCGTCTTTTTGGCGAAGCTTGATTTCTTTTTCTTTTCGCTTGATTGCTTCTTCGCGGTCTTCTACATATTCTTTTTCGAGCGCTGGCATTTCTTCATGTCGCTTGTCAACATTGACTTCGCTGACCAACCACGCCGCAAAATAAATAACCTTCTCTAATTGTTTGGCCTTGATTTCTTCGCGCGACTCTAAACCGCCGAGAAGATATGCCAACCAACTACGAGTACCGCGTAGATACCAAATGTGCACGACAGGTGCAGCAAGTTCGATATGGCCCATGCGTTCACGACGAACTTTTGAACGTGTAACTTCAACGCCACACTTCTCACAGATGATTCCCTTGAAGCGAACTCGCTTGTATTTTCCGCAATAACATTCCCAGTCACGAGTTGGTCCGAAGATTTTTTCGCAGAACAAACCGTCGCGCTCTGGGCGCAATGTTCGATAGTTGATCGTCTCTGGCTTTTTAACTTCGCCGCGCGACCAGTTACGAATGTCGTCGGCTGTTGCCAAACCGATACGCAACTGTTGAAAGCTGTTGATGTCAAGCTTGCGCTTGTTGTCGTCGATAACTACATCTGACATGTTGATGCCAACCCTTCTGTTTTGCTGCCGTTAAACATTAGTAAGCCTTCTCTCGTCGTCGCTCGCGCTCGCGGTCGTCTGCATCAGAACCACGTTCGTTACGGCTGATGTCGATACCAAGTTCGCGTACTGCAGTGAAGACTTCTTCGTCAAGATCTGTGAGCTCAACTTGCTTGCCTTCATGCGAAATAACTTCTACGTCAAGACAAAGTGCTTGCATTTCTTTCATCAACACTTTGAAACTCTCCGGAATACCAGGCTCTGGAATATTGTCGCCCTTGACAATCGCTTCATATACACGAACTCGTCCGAGTACGTCGTCGCTCTTGATCGTCAAAAGTTCTTGCAAGCAATACGCAGCGCCGTAGGCCTCGAGTGCCCACACTTCCATTCTCCGAAACGCTGTCCACCGAATTG
>JAPKZT010000286.1 GCA_026393655.1 Actinomycetota bacterium
ACATCTCAGTACACCGATTACTCAAGGCATCAAGTACAGCGCAACGGTCTGGTTTGAATTGCCGATTATTAATAGCTAGTTGTCTAGTTAGTTAACTAGTTAATTAGTTCGACGACGAACGCGCAATGGGCGATTTTCTGCGTTGAGACAATGTCCATCGTTTAGATCAAATCGCCATCCATGTAGCGAGCATGTCAATTCTTGACCGTTGATCTCGCCGAAAATTGATAAATCTGCTTCACGATGTGGACACTTTCTTTGCATTACATAATCACCGAGTTGAATTTCTTCGCTTAAGTCAGAATTGATTTTTAGTCTTGATGCAGCCTCGGACTCAGTTCGTTGCATCCGCTCGACAGAAAGACTTTTAAAAAAATTGTAAAGATACTCGTTGAACTCACCTTCTCGCCATGCCGAAAAGCGACATGACAAGAAAAACGAATTAGACCAGTCGACAGCGCGTTGTCTGACCACCGTTTCAAGTAAATCTCGGGGAACGGTAAATCTAAAACCAAACTCTTGAGTATCAAATTTTTCAACCGTGCCAGTTTCAAAGTTTATTAAAATATCAAGTTCATCAGTTTTAATCAAACAATTTGCACCGATGCCTTTTCGCAGTGCTGGTGCTAAAGCCATCAGTGGGTCAAACCAAACACGCAGTGTTGAAATCAAATCGGTTGGCGAAGTGGCCCAATGCTGTTTTTCTGCAACAAGCCAAGTTGCCCAGTCGGCTTGGTAGTTGCGCAAGTATTGTTTTTTATTTCCAAAGATATTCACAGTGATTGACTCTGGTGAAATATCAATAACCGTGCCAGGAATCGCCAGAATGTCGTTAGTGCGATTGAGTTGCTTGAGTCTTTTAAGAAACTCACGCTGATCTGGAAATATAGAAATTTCATCGCCGGTTATGACATTTAAATGAAATAAAGACTCGTCAAGAAAACATGGCGGCCCAGCTGATGGCACTACAGCTCTGGCATTTAGAGTTTCTACATATTTAAGGGCGCGAGTAAATTGACTTTCAACTTTTGCCTTAGCGAGTTTTCGCTTAGTTTCAATGTTGTCTTCGTAGACCATCGGATACCAAATTGCTCCGCTGTATTGCAACCAATGCAAATCAACGGGGCCGTGTTCAATGAGTGCGTTTAAATTTCCCGTGCGACAATCGTTTTGATTTACCAGTCTTGTTTCACCATCACTTACAACGAGTGCCGAATCACCACCTGGCCCATCGGTAATTGAGGTTTCGACATGAATTGCAATTTTCGTGCAAGAATCTATTGCAGTCTCTTGACCATTTTTGGTTTTTAAAAAGTTTTTGAAACCAAGTTTTGTTAACCGCCGCTCAAGTTCTTTACTTGGAAAATCTGGCAGAAGCACAACAACTTCGCGACTCACATGTTCGGCCAGAAATGTTTCATCTAAATGGTCGCCATGAATGTGCGAAATATATAGGTGTGTTGGTGATTCAATTTCTGCGAGCAAATCGCCGGACAACTGATCATTTCGTGGAAAAACAAACCAAGATCCAAAAAAAGCAGGTACGAACCATGGGTCGCAGAGAATTCTTGCCTCTCCAGAGTTGATCAGAATTCCGGCGTGCCCAAGCGAGACTGCTCGCATATTTATTTAAGCAACTGGAGGATCAGTAAATTGTTGGCCGGCTCGGGCCACATGTTCCGTCCACTCTTTGCCATTCCAATAACGCAATTCAAAACGATTGGAAGGATCGGCATACCAAGCAGCAGGGACTTCATGATTATTAGCTCCACTAGAAATTGCATTTGAAGTCGTATCAGCATTCGTATTTTGCGAAACAGTCGAGCTGCTAGTGCTATTTGCCGCACGCCTTAAAAATGCACAATAGCGACCATCAGTTGTCGGGACGATTGAAACAACTTCCCAGCCTTCGGCTGATTTTTTTGTTAACTCTCCTGCTAGTGCTTCTGGGCTGGAGTTGTATGGGTTAAACGCGGCGTACTCAAACATAAAAACAGGCTAGTGCTGATCACGGCTAACTCAATAAACAGAAGATCAAATAATTGTCTCGTTAAATGACCATGATTACGAAATCTGTGCACCGTAACCTTGTATCAGTCATGAAAAATCGTTCAGAGCGCATTGGATACTTTGGTCCTGCAGGCACTTTCACTGAGCAAGCACTGCTGACACAAAGTGATCTTGCTACTTGTGAACTTGTTGCATTTCGCACCGTGCCAGATGTCTTAGACGCAGTTGAGTCGGGTGAAGTTGAGCAAGGTTTTGTACCGATTGAAAATTCAATTGAAGGCACAGTTAACTTCACCCAAGATGCACTTGTGTTCGATCACAATTTATTAATTCAGCGCGAGGTGGTGTTAGATATTGAGCATTGCTTGGTTGCCCGGATAGGAGTTGCGCTTTGCGATGTGGTTGGTGTGATGTCGATTCCGGTTGCGGCTGCTCAATGTCATACTTATTTGCGAAAACAGTTTCCAAAACTTGAGGTCCGGGCAGCAAATTCAACCGCCGAAGCTGCACAATTAGTAGCCGCAAACACTTCTGAAAAGTTCGCTGCAATTGCTCCGCGAAATGCTGCCAAGGTTTATGGTCTTGAGGTTATTGCCACTGATATTGCTGATCATCAAGGAAACCAAACTCGCTTCGTGCTGGTCGGCAAAAATACTGTGCCACAAGCAACTGGTCATGACAAAACCGCGATCGTCGTATTTCAACGTGCTGACGAACCAGGAAGTTTGATTTCAATTTTGCAAGAGTTTGCCGCGCGACGAATTAATTTATCCGTGCTACTTTCACGTCCCACAAAACGCGGCGGGCTTGGCGACTATTGCTTCATCATGTACGCAGACGGCCATATTCAAGATGAGTTAATGGCAGATGCGCTGCGTGATCTTCACGCCAAGCAAGGCGATGTTAAATTTCTTGGTTCGTACCCGGCTAGTGGTGAACATGCGCACACTGCACGCGAGCACGCCGATAGTAGATGGCGCGAAGCTGACGATTGGATGACAGAACTAAGAAGTCGCATTACAAGATAGCGTCTACCAGCGGAACGGTGGCAGAGTGGACAAACGCATCCGCCTTGAAAGCGGACGGCTGTAAAAGGCCCGGGGGTTCGAATCCCTCCCGTTCCGCCAACATTTACGCAAGAATTTGACCGTACACTGAGGGCTCGCTTGTTAACTAATCTTGGAGAGGTGCCAGAGCGGCCGAATGGGGCGCCCTGCTAAGGCGTTGTCCGGGTAAACCGGACCGTGGGTTCAAATGCCGACTTCAGTACGGGCTGCTACTTGCAGTTCGTTTCATACGGCTAAAGCAAATGATTCGTGGACTCGAATTGCGGCCCGTTTTGATGTCTCATTGAAAAAAGTACTTACTTTAAATAATGCGCGTCAATCCACAAAAATAATGATCGGTGACCAAATCTGTATTTCTGATGCGCCGCCACCGACTACTACTACAACTACCACCGCAACAACGACGAGCCAACCACCGATTGTCGTGCCGAAAGCGACTACGAAGCGAAATGAAGTAATCGCGATAATACGCGAGATCTGGCCAGATGAGTATGAAGAAAATGCTTTATTTGTTGCTCAACGCGAAAGCAACTTTGTTCCAACTGTCATTGGCGGCACAAATAATTGTTGCATTGGATTATTTCAGATGTTTTATTCGGTGCATAAAGCATGGCTTGTTGATATTGGAATTACAGAGCCGTCACAGCTTTTTGATGCGCGGTTAAACACGCTTGCGGCTTTCACGCTGTTTAAGCGAAACGGTAAATCATGGAAACCATGGTGGACAAGCTCATGGAGACCTTAAGGCAGTAGGATTTGGGTTGAAATTTGCGCTCGTAGCTTAATGGATAGAGCATCTGATTACGGATCAGAAGGTTGGCGGTTCAAGTCCGTCCGAGCGCGCCAAACACAATTTATTTTTTTACAACCTGCCAGCAGTACGTCTCAGAATAACCCCACGGACTTACGAGCAACTCAACTTCGGAGTCTGGGTGATCACGACAAAATTCTGTGGCTTGATCTACTTCAGATGTCCAAGTCGGCCCCGAAGTTAAAAACCAGCCAGCTTCAAACCAATGAACAACTGGAACTATTGCGAATACAAATGCAATTGCAATCGTAAACTTTCGGATCTTCTTGAAAATACTCACAAAATCATCTAGAAACAAAATGCCGCTGATCCATGCAAGAGTCATAGGCGCAATAAAATAGCGATCGGCGATACCACCCAAGATGAAGCATGAAACAGCTAGGGCAATCGTGGAAACGCCAAGAAAATATCGAATCTGATTAAATTTTGTGTGCCGAATAGGTTTAACAGTATTTAGAGCAAAAATGAGCAATGCGAAAAGTGTCGGAAAAAATATTCCTGAATACCAAAACAAACCCATACCGGGCCAAAGCGACTTGACACTTGATCCGCTTCGACCTTTTATTGCGAGGCTTAGACCAACTTTCAAAACTTGAATAATAAAAGTTCCATAAACAACTATCAACAGGCTAAAAACTTTGCGGCGAAGTTCTCTGTCTCGCGACTTCGCTAGCCAAAGCAACGGCAAAGTGGTTACGAAAAGAATCGGTTGACTTAGACCTGCAATTAACGCGACTATTGCAATTAATTTTGGGTATTTAATTATTGCATGACTCGAACAAAAAGCAATTGCGACTGCTGCAGTCAGTGGAAATTTGATCATCCCAATATTTCCAAGAGAGCTTTCGTTGGCGTGTGGAGCAACGATCAATGCGAGTCCCGCAAGCGAAGATACGACTTGGTTTTTAGATTCTTGAAAGACCATCGCATAGATAAATAATCCGAGAGCGACCCAAATTAAGTTGACAACAGTTGATGACACTATGGCGTGATATCTAATCGGAAAGATAGCAACAATCTCTGCTGCAGCGCGACCGGAAATCTCAAAATATTCAGGGAATGGTTTAAATAACACCCATAGATTTTCTTTTACAGCATCTGGCACATATGTGTAACCAGTGTCGGCGCCAATCCGATTGACCGCTTTCCAATCTCGCGCAAATATTAGGAGGGTATAAACAAAACCTGTCGCAACAAACCACCAATTTCGAGCAACTGTTTGCTTAGTTACCATCAGACCGAATCTTACTTTGGTGGTCAACTGGTTAATTGATAGACGATGATGCCGACAAACTCTTTGATTCGATATGTATTGTCGTCAAGACTCGCAGTGAACGGAACAAAACTAAATAGTGAAAAACCAAAATCTTGATCTTCTGTGCCAAATGAATAGACATTTGAAAAGTAGCGTTGAAATTCGCGAAGTGCTCGGCGTAAGTGAAAGTTTGATGTAACCAACGCAATCGGTGTGTCAGATTTGATGCTCGGCAAAGTTTTGGCTTGAATCGCGTGGCCTTGAGTGTTGAATGAAGTTGATTCGATAATGATTCGACTTTTATTTAATCCAAGAGAGACAGCACGCTCGGCTGCCAACTCACCGTGCCTAGTTGGTGGGCGTTCACCCTCTGTCCCAGGTTCTTGACCAGAAAACACCACCATCGAGAGTGGGTATTTTCGCCATAAGACCGAAGCGGCGTTTACTCGGCGAATGCTTTCAGTGCCCAAGAAGTCTTCAGGCGGTGTTGCGCCAACTTCGTAACCGCCGCCCAAAACAAATATAAATTCTGGTGACCAGTTTGATTTGACTGTTTGCTCAGTGTTCAAGAGCGAATCAAAAATTGAAGTCGCAAAGTTCGTCGAGAGAAAAACCAGCGTTGCGATGCTGACGCGCGCAAGAAGTTTGACGACGCGATTAATTTTTGGATTATTAAATTTGGTGAAAATCGCAACCACTAAAACGACTATTAGTAGCCAAAGCGGGTCGATTAGAGCTCGCACCGTTTGGGTTAGAAGTAACTCTTGTTTGATGACAACCGAAACTTGAGTGTGTGGATCAATATTTTTATACCGTATTTGATTCCGTTAACTCGCGAGATCTCATCGCCATAAAAAGTAGGAATTTCAATTTCGACGATTCGCTGTCGCGCACCGATCATTTGCAAAATGATTTGTGAATCAAAGTCAAAATAATCTGAGTTTTTCAAGAAGTTGACTTTGCGCAAAGCAGCAACGCGGTAGGCGCGGTATCCACTGTGCCATTCTGTCAGCGAAACATTCGCCAAACGGTTTTGTAATGTCGTCAAAATTTTGTTACCGACAAACTTGTAGAGCGGCATCCCACCTTGGCGCGCACCACCTTGGGTGATCATCCGAGAACCAAAGACGACATCGGCGCTGCCAGAGACTATTGGTGCAACCATTTGTGGAAGATACTCTGGCGCGTATTGACCATCGCCGTGCAGCAATACGACCAGGTCAAGGTTTTTCTCGAGCGCCCATTGGTAACCAGTTTTTTGGTTACCGCCGTAACCAAGATTGATTTCGTGATGCACGATTGTTAACGGAAGTTGCGACTTGCTTTGATATTCCAAACCGACATTGTGCGTGTCATCGGTACTTGCATCGTCACAAACCAAAATTGAGTCAACTTGCTTTGCGAAATCGATCGGTATGCGATCTAGCACTCGAGACAAAGTCGCTTGTGCGTTATAGGCGACTATTAAAACACCTATTTTCATATAGCTTTGACTTTACTATGGCCAATAAAAATTAATGTCGTCGCGACATGTGCCTAAATCAAAAATCGTTCCCCAACTATCGCTAAAGATTGATGTTGCGCCCTGTGGCATTGACTCGGTATTTGGTGTTCCGTCGTTATATAAAGTGTTGTACCAAACAAAATAACGATGACCACAACGTCTCTTTTGAGCGGCATCAAGTTGATATTGATTAAATACTGGTGGTCGTTTAGAAATCGAGAAGAGTTGTTGTGGTTGGTTGCTGAGTATCAGACTTTTAGCAGGAAGAGTTTTTACAAATTCGTGGATTGGCAATTCTTGAAATCCCTTTCCAGACCAGTGTCGACCGTCGTTACCAAACTCCAGTGCATCTTTAGTTACTGATACTAGATGCAGGCCGAATAGTGCTATAAAACCTGCGCTGATTATTAGACGAATATGTTTTTGATTAGTGATTGTGCGTTCAACTGCAATTGCGATAAGAACAATCATCGGCACATAGATCGGGATCATCATTCGGTTGTCGAGTGGACCCAACTCCCAGTGAACAAATCGATATGCAGAAAAACAAATATATGAAATCACAACGGCAACACACACCAGTAAGACATCAGAGTTATTTTCATTTTGCCGAGCCACTTTGAGTTTTTTGACACCGATGATCAGGGTGAGTGTCACGATAATTATCACAACTAATGATCCTGCGAATTTGGCGGTTGCTGGATAATCAAGCCACGACATGTAGATGCCACCTTCAAATGGTTTTGCAAGTACCCAAGTGCCCAAGGTTCCCGTAAGAGTTTTTAGCGGATCAATAAGAGATCCTCCGCCGGGAGCGCGAGCACCAGTTAAAGTGCCATCAATTCGCTTGTTGCGAATAAGCCATAACCAACAAGGGATAAACGAAATGGCGAATCCTGCCGAATTTATAACTGCCGATCTAATTAATCCAAGTTGTTTACGGTTTATAAAAAGTGAGCTAATCGTTAGTGCAACTGCGAAAACAGGACCGACATAACGAATAAAAAACAATGCAGCCATGAGCAGAGGCATCAGGGCTGCTTTCGTATACGACATTTTTTGCCGAGAGATAAACATTGCGATTAGCAGCACTGCAAGAAATGGTGGTTCTGACCAGGCCATTGAGTATTGCCATAACAAGGCCGGACTGAATGCGACAAATGCTGTAGCGACAATTAATATCACGCGATTATTTAGCGCGCGCTGCAATAGCGCGAAGGTGAAGATTACGACAATGAAAGCACAAGTTGCGTTCAGTAGCAATAAAAATAGATTTGCGCTAAGCCCAACCGAAATACCAGCTGCAATCAAAACTGAAAGCCCCGGTGGACGAACCGTCATCGGCAATCCAGTTACATCGAGCAACCCACGACCGTTTGCGAAGTTGGTTCCGACCGCGACGTAATCAGTTGAGTCCCAACTCCAGCCAACACCTGAACGATTCGAGATGATTGACAAAATTGCAGCCGTTATAGACAGCGCGAATGCCCAAAGGTTTGCTTTGATCCAGTTATAAATGCCGAATATTACCGAAGCAAACACGATTGAACTCTAGGCGTTTAATAGTGTTGTGAACCTAGAATTACCCCCATGGTTCAGAAATGAAATTCGCTCAGGATGTAGTTGTAGTTGGTGGCTGCGGTCATGTTGGGCTTCCACTTGCGATTATCTTGGCGTCCAAATCTTTAAAAGTTGTTGCCTTTGATACGAATTCTCAAGTTGTTGAGAAAGTTAACAGTGGCCAGATGCCGTTTGATGAACCTGGTGCGCCTGAAGTTCTGAAACAAGTTTTAGCCGCGAAGTCGTTTTTTGCATCAAGCGATAAGCAAAGCGTTGCTAGCGCCGAACATGTCGTCGTCGTTATCGGCACACCCGTTGATGAACATTTAAACCCAGATCCTGAGGCAGTGCCAAATGCGGTGACTTGGTTGCTCGATGTGCTGCAAGACGGTCAGCATCTTGTGTTGCGTAGCACGGTTTATCCGGGAGTGACAAAACTTGTCGAAAAAGTCATCGCCAAAAGTGGCAAGAAAATTGATGTCAGTTTTTGCCCTGAGCGCATCGCCGAAGGCAAGGCAGTCGAAGAATTGATTGCATTACCGCAAATAATTTCGGCAAGAACACCAGCGGCAGTTGAACGCGCTAAGAAACTATTTAGTTGTCTCACTCAAAATGTGATTGTTGTCAGCCCTGAAGAAGCAGAACTTGCAAAATTGTTTACAAATACTTGGCGTTACATTAAATTTGCGGCTGCTAATCAGTTGTACACAATCGCCAATGACTTTGGTGTCGACTTTGAGCGAGTCCGTCATGCAATCACCCATGATTACCCTCGAGCGGCAGATATGCCGGGCGCAGGCTTTGCTGCTGGTCCGTGTCTATTTAAAGACACGATGCAACTCGCAGCGTTCAACAACAATAATTTTACTCTCGGTCATTCAAGCATGATGATCAACGAAGGTCTGCCGCTATATCTTGTTTCGCGAATTGAAAAAAACTTTGACTTGTCAAAAATGACCGTCGGAATATTAGGCATGGCGTTCAAGGGTGAGAGCGATGACATTCGTTCAAGTTTGTCGTATAAATTGAAGCGAATTTTGCGGTTCAAAGCAGAATCGGTTCTGTGCGCAGACTCACTTGTGCACGATGACACGTCGCTAGTTTCAGAAGATGAACTTCTCAAGCAAGTTGATTTAGTTGTGATTGGTGCGCCTCATCGTCGTTACGCATCCTTAAAGATTTCTCAGCCAGTGATCGACATCTGGAACATTCGCAAGCAAGGCGTACTGATCTGACGCCAAGAGTATCTATTGTTATTCCCGTCTATAACGAGGGTGAAAACGTTGAGCCTGTGTTGCGTCGCTTATTTGAAGCCGTTGATATTGAAGCTGAAGTATTGGTCGTTTACGACGAAGCACATGACACGACGATTCCAACACTGACAAAATTGCAACTTGAGTTTCGAAACTTACGCTCAGTCCAAAACACTTACGGTCGTGGGCCGGCCAAGGCAATTAAATTTGGCATTGACCAGGCAACTGCCCAAGTATGGCATTGACCAGGCAACTGCCCAAGTAGTTGTTGTAACGATGGCCGACGGATGCGACGACGCTTCGCAAATTGCAATCTTGACTCGATTAGTCGAGCGCGGAGTCGTTGTTTGCCTGCGCGAGCCGATACGCAAAAACCGGCCAGCAAGTTGGTGGCCCACTGATCAAAGGCCTGATGTCAAAAATTGCAGGATTAAGTCTCTACTACGGTGCCAGAGTTGGCACTCGTGATGCAACGAATTCGTTTAAGGCATATTCAACAAAATTCGTTCGTGAGGTCGAAATTGAAAGTGATAAAGGTTTTGAGATCGGCATTGAACTTGTTGCTAAGGCGCGGCGATTTCGCCAGCCAGTTGCTGAGATTCCCACAATTTGGCTGGATCGATCTTTTGGTGTGTCAAATTTCAAGATAGCAACTTGGCTACCGCGTTATTTGAAATGGTACTGTTATGCGTTCGGTACAAAGAAAGTGTTGTCTAAATCAAATGTCAAAAGTTCTCCTCACTGGTGCGTCGGGTTTTATTGGTGGTTATGTAGTTGAAGAGTTGCTAAGCCGTGGCCACAATGTGGTCGGTTTAGATAACTATTCGAAATACGGGCGAGTCACAAGAAGTTACGACAGTCACCCAAACTATAAATTGGTTGAGGGCGATGCCTGCGATGTAGATCTAATGACGAATTTGTTAATGGATTGCGATCATTTGATTGCTGGTGCAGCATTGATCGGTGGCATTAGTTACTTTCATGCGTATGCATATGACTTGTTAGCAACTAATGAGCGAATTATGGCATCAACTTGCGATGCTGCGATTAAAGCGCATCGTCAGGGGAAACTGCAGAAAGTTACCTACTTAAGTTCTTCGATGGTTTTTGAGAGTTCGCAACATTGGCCAAGCGCTGAGGGCGACCAACGCAAGATTCCACCACCGTTGTCGTCGTATGGTTTTCAAAAACTTGCCGTTGAGTATTTTGCGCAAGCGGCTTTTGATCAGTACAAACTGCCGTTTACGATCATTCGTCCGTTCAATTGTGTTGGCGTGGGCGAGGGTCGAGCACTTGGCGAAGTCGAAGTGCTCTCGGGCAATGTTTCGCTGGCAATGAGCCATGTTGTGCCCGATCTCGTACAGAAAATTCTCAAAGGCCAAGATCCATTACATATTCTTGGGACCGGTGAACAGATTCGTCACTACACATATGGCGGTGATTTGGCCAAAGGAATAGTTACATGCATGGAAAGCCCGAAAGCGCTGAATGAAGATTTCAATATCTCAACTGCAGAATCCACTTCTGTATTACAACTTGCTGAAGTTATTTGGAACAAGATTCACAAATCATCAAAGCCGTTTAACTATGTAAGTGATGAAGCATATGAGTATGACGTTCAGCGCCGCGTGCCATCGGTAGAAAAAACGAAAACCGTTTTGAACTTTGAGTGCACAACTTCATTAGACACAATGCTTGATGAAGTTATTCCATGGATTCAGATGGCAATCAACGAAGGCAAAATTTAATCGAGATCAGGTGCTATACAGACGCGCTTATTTGGTGTCAGCGAAGTAACGATCCACATATCTTGGTTAAGTGATGACGAAATAGTAACTGTTACCTGGGATCCGCTGGGAATAAAAGTTTTCAATACAGAACTTGGTGAATCGCTGAAGTTTCTAAAGCCAATCTCAATGTCTCCGTCGGGCGAAGCAATTGCAGTGCTC
Source organism: Actinomycetota bacterium (assembly GCA_026393655.1). Classification (GTDB taxonomy): domain Bacteria; phylum Actinomycetota; class Acidimicrobiia; order Acidimicrobiales; family Ilumatobacteraceae; genus BACL27. Next base: position 11,410 of record JAPKZT010000286.1, read on the forward strand.
GTACCCGCAAGAGTTAGAAAGTCAGACGCACTCACCCCTGTTTTGCAAAAAAACGCCGACTCTTTGGGTTGAGTGATGGTTAGTACATCGGTCTCAAGTAGAACCCGGTCAACTTCAGTACGAGTTGCAGCAGACGATGCGCGAAGTTTGGCCATGTCAAGTGCAGGGGAGGACTTAAGTTCGCGCAGGGCCGCAAAATATTTGTTGGTTATGATATCCGGGGCCCGAATTGGGTCGGGTTGATAATCGGGCTCAACAAAATGACGACGTGATTCAAGAACACTTAATTCAGCGCGAACGTCAGATGACCAGTCTCTTAGCCAACTCGCATGCGATTCAAAGTGCGCCCACCCTGCAGTAATTGACCAAATTGAAATAATAACTACCGCAACATTTAGTTGTGGTCGTGGCAGACTTTTTGAAAGTTCGACGCAAATCAAAAAAACTAGCGGAATTGAAAAGTATAAGTATCGGCTTGACGCCGGAGCCCAATTTTGCGCTCTGGAAAGTGCAGTGAAAGACCAATTAACGAACAACAGAGTCAGCAAACCAACTAATCTCGGTGTAACTATTTTTTTAAAGTAAGTAAAATAAATAATTGTTAAAACAAAAATTATTTCGAAAATAAATCCCCAACCAATTGAAAGCCCGAAGATTTCACTCAAAGAAGAAGCAAAAGATTCGTTTACGTAGCGCAAAGCGACACTGAAATTGTCGGATCTAATATCACTTATTCCGTATTGCGAATACCAAACTAGCCAAATGGTGGTTGGCGCAACTACGACCCACCACGACTTGCGGACTCGTTGCGAAATCAGGATTTCAATTGCTACCGCCGCTACTGCGGCGACACCTAGACCTGCGCTACCGAGTGAAAGCATCAAAGCCAACATTGCTAAAAGTTGATTTTTATTTATGGTACTTTCGAGAAAATAAATTGCCAATAAATAGCCAGCAAGACTAAACATGCTGCCGATCTGAAATGGCCAGAGGATGTTCTCGGCGCCGGCTCCCAGAAATAATATTGCAGCTCCGAGGGCGATTGCAGAAGTTTCGCCAAGACGTGTTCTCACGAGAACTACAAACATAGATGCAACTAAAATGTGTGAGAGATAGCCAATCATTTGGTAGACGCCATAGTGATTTAACCCGACAATATGAAAAAGTGCCCAATAGATTGTCGCGGGAAACAGCGAAAGGTGCGAATTATGTGGTTGCAAAAAAGTGTCTGGGTTGAACTGCCACCGATTCATAACGAAGTTCCACTCGTCATATTGAAACGTGCGATTTTGTGAAATCGAAGCGAATTTAAAAATAGCTATGAAACATAATGCAACCCATAGCAAAACTGCAGAATTCGGTTTTTTCTTTAAAAGTTTTACGATCATAAAATTTTCTTTGCCAGCAAACTTACAGTAAGTCCAGGTTTTGAATCTTGTTGACCGACTTCGCGAAAACCGATGCGATTGTGAAACCTAATAGATCCCGTATTCGGTGGGTTCAAGTTAACTTCGCATGTCAAGAGTGGAGCACAGCGATCTTTAATCATTCGCTGTTCGACGGCCAAATAAAGTTTTTCACCAAGTGTTTGATTGCGCATTTTCTCACTGACAACAATGCGGTCTAGGTAAACAAAGTCCGAGTATTCTTTTGAAAACCATTGATAGTTGACGCTTGTATACGGTGCGCCAGGCGCGAAAGTTATACAAAACGCGTGCAACGTATCGGCGCCAATTGCAAAAGAATAAAGCGAATGTTCAATTAGAAATTGAAGTTGTACGCGATCAAGTTCTCCGACAGCTGGCGAGTTGAGATTATTTAGTTCAAGTGCAGCATCAATGTCGCTGTTCAAAAATAATCGGGGTTCAAGTTCATTTAGCGACATAAGTATCTAATATCATTACGTTATGAGCACTTCGCACTTTGTCCTTAGTAATTCAATGGTTGCGCCGTGGCCAGACTCAATGCAGACAGCTGTTTTTGGTCTCGGATGTTTTTGGGGCGCTGAGCGCAAGTTTTGGCAACTAGACGGTGTCTACTCGACCGCCGTTGGTTATAGCGGAGGCGCGACCCAAGATCCGAGTTACCGCGAAGTTTGCAATGGCGACACGATGCACGCCGAAGTAGTGCTAGTTGTGTTTGACCCCGCAAAGATTTCGTACGAGAAGTTGTTGCAAGTTTTTTGGGAGTCACATGATCCGACCCAAGGTATGCGACAAGGCAACGACATTGGCACGCAATATCGCAGTGCAATTTATTTGACGAGTGACGACCAACAAGCGCTCGCGCTTTCTACTCGCGATATTTTTCAGAAACGCTTGACCGAGGCCGGCTTTAGCAAAATCACTACCGAAATTAAGACATCACCTGAGTTTTTTTATGCCGAGGAATATCACCAGCAATATCTCGCTAAAAACCCGAGTGGATACTGTGGCATCGGCGGCACCGGCGTGACTTGCCCAATCGGCGTGATGAAATGATTGGTGTTGCAGTAAAAGTTAAATAGCGGCCGAGAGTTGTTCGGCAGTGGGTTTGCGGTACAGAGTTATCATCGTGATTCCGGAAAGCAAAATCACACTACTCATTAGTAGCCACGCGTGATGAAAACCGGATATTGGGTCTTTGGTTTTTGCAGCAGCAACAAGCATTGAACTAACTAACGCAACTCCAAGTGCTGCACCTATTTGTCCGGCAGTATTGCTTAGCGCAGATCCCATCGCCAATCTTGGTTGTGGCAAATATGCTGTCGCCGAACTTGTGAGTGTTGAGATACATAAACCCACACCGATACCGACAAAAACAATCGTCGGAAAAAACATATCCCAGTAGTGAATTTCTGGTTTGATATGGAGATTCATCCACAAGATTCCGATGCTCATAATCAACGCACCAGATGCGACTACTTTGCCATGACCAATTCGGCTACCAAGTTTTCCGGCTGGTGCGGCAACTATTGCTGCGGCGAACGGCCCAGGTGAACCAGCCAAACCCGAAAGTGACGGACTGTAATGCCACACTGTTTGTAGCCATTGTGTATTGATGAAAATCATTGAAAAGAAACCCATTCGAAAAACTAATCCACTAATTGCAGCGGCTGTGACGAAGGGTAATTTAAATAACCGTAAGTCGAGCACAGGGTGAGCAACTCGGTTGCAACGGATTACGAAAGTTGCAAGCAAAATAAATGACGCCGCAAAAATAATAGACGAGCGACTTGAAATCCATCCCCACTCGTCGCTTTGCACGATCATTAAAGTGAGTAATCCGACACCGAATACGACTAGTAGTGCGCCGAAATAATCAACCGTGCGCGGTGCAGTTTCGTCGCGCGATTCACGCAACAACTTCACGCCGATCGCAAATGCCAACAAACAAAATGGCACGTTCACTAAAAACACCGAGTGCCATCCGAAGTTGTCAACCAGAACTCCACCGATCATCGGACCACTGGCTGCTGACAAGCCGCCAACAGCACCCCAGACGCCAATCGCCGCTGAGCGTTTTTCAACTGCGAACTCTGGCAACACGAGTGCCAGTGATGCAGGTGTGAGGATTGCTCCACCGATCGCCTGAATTATTCTTGCGATAACCATGAACAATGCGGTTGGTGAGGCAGCACAAAGAATTGAGCCGAGCATAAAAATCATTAAGCCACCAAGAAATGCTCGCTTGCGACCGAATGCATCGGCGAGGCGACCTGCAGTTAACAAACCTGCTGCATAGGCAATGTTGTAGGCCGAGAAAACCCAAGTAAGTGTTCGACGGCTTTCGGGCCACTGTTTGACAAACGAGCCAAAGGCTACGTTGACGATACTTATATCTAGCGAAACTAACATCACGCCAACGGATGTGAGTGCTAAAACTTTTGCGCCTCGTGACCAAGGTTTCATTTACTTACCGTTCTTTCAGTAATTAGAGCCCCAAAGATTTTTTCGAATCTCAGCACCATCAGCATCAAGTGTTCGTCCTTCCCACCGTAGTTCACCTGGCGTGCCCGATAACAAAGCGATTAAGCCTTGCATCGGTGTTGCGCCAACCATTTTGATCGCTTGACGCGCCGCAAAGTGTGGATCACTTGATATTTCGGCCATTGATAAGACTGGCCCAATTGCGGCTTGGGCATCGGTGAATATTTGCAACACAGCGTGGCTGTCTCTTTGCGCGCAAAACTTGATCATCATGTCGTTTAACGCTTCACGATTTTCTACTCGGCTGGCAAAAGTTGTGAATCGCTGATCGCCAGCACACCCAAGAACTTGGACAACTCGTGCCGCAACTGTGTCTGAACTTGCAGACACACCGACCCATTTATTGTCGCTGCATTGAAAGACGCCGCGTGGCACCGTATACGGTAATTGCGAACCAAGTCGGGGTTGTTGTTCACCGGTGAGCATGAACAACGAAATCAAAGGCCCCATGATTTGAAACATTGTCTCTAACAAGTTGACATCAACGACTTGACCGACTTTGCTATGCAGTGCGACCATTGTCGCAAAAGCCGCAACAACGCCAGTGACTTCGTCGGTCAATGCAATTGGTGGCAACATCGGCGGGCCATCGGGTTCGCCGCTGATTGCAGCCAGCCCAGACATTGATTCGGCAATTGATGCAAACCCTGGTCGGTCTTTATAGGGGCCAGTTTGTCCAAAACCTGAAACGCGTGTGATTACCAAACTTGTGTTGCGCTTTAATAAAACTTCGGGGCCAACGCCTAGTCGTTCGAGTGTGCCCGGTCGAAAGTTCTCGACTAAAACATTGGCATCATCGATTAGTTTGAGAAATATTTCTCGGTCTGTATCAAGTTTTAAATCAAGTGCGATATTTCGTTTGTTGCGGTTGACAAGTTTCCACCACAAGCCAGTGCCATCGCGCGGATCGCGCCATGCCATGCCGCGCAGGCTGTCGCCAACGCCAGGTTTTTCAATCTTGATTACATCCGCGCCAAAATCAGCGAAGTATCTTGCGCAATTTGGTCCGGCTAAAACCGTTGATAAATCAATAACCCGCAAATCTTTTAGCGGTGCTGACATTTTTAAATTTAACTAATTAGGTCGGTTACGGCGAGCGATTGTCGAATTAGTCCATGAGCGACCGCTGAACCGCCAAGATGTCTGAACCGTAACTGTCGCAATCGGCTGAGGTTTCGGCCATAGCAATTCGAGAGCAGTACTAATTGCGACCGCTTCATCTGCGGTAGGTGAAGGTGAAACCGAATTTTGCATTTTTAAAGCGGCATGTTGCCGTGTTTACGGCGTGGCAACTCTTCGCGTTTTGATTGCAGCATTTTTAATCCGGCAATAAGTTTGCTGCGTGTTTCGGCTGGGTCAATCACATCGTCGATATAGCCGCGTTCGGCAGCAGCGTATGGGTTTGCATATTTTGCTCCGTATTCAGCAACGAGTTCTTTACGACGCTCGGCAGGGTTTGCTGCTTGTTGAAGTTCTCGACGATAAACAATTTCAACGGCTCCCTGCGGACCCATTACTGCAAGTTCAGCAGTCGGCCACGCATATGCCAGGTCTGCACCAATTGATTTTGAATTCATCACGACATATGCGCCACCATACGCTTTTCGGGTGATGACTTGTATGCGCGGCACGGTTGCTTCGCAATATGCATAAAGCAATTTCGCACCGTGGCGAATAATGCCTCCATATTCTTGATCAACACCTGGCAAGAAACCAGGCACATCAACGAAAGTAATCAATGGAATATTAAATGCATCGCAAGTGCGCACAAACCGTGCAGCTTTTTCGCTGGATTCAATATCAAGAACGCCAGCCAAAATCATCGGCTGATTACCGACGATGCCAACTGTCTTGCCATCTAGTCGTGAGAAACCGCAAACGATACTTTTTGCCCAGTGTGGAAAGTATTCGAAAAACTCACCATCATCAACAACTTCTGCGATTACTTTTTTCATGTCGTATGGTTGGTTCGCCGATTCAGGCAAAATCGTGCGCAATGATTCGCACTGACGAAGTGGGTCATCTGTTGGCGCAATAGATGGCGCTTCGGCCATGTTGTTCTGCGGTAAAAAAGAAAGCAGATATCGCACATCTTCAAGACACGCTTTTTCGTCTGAAGAAACAAAAGTTGCAACGCCGCTCTTTGAAGCGTGACTCATCGCGCCGCCAAGTTCTTCAAGTGTTACATCTTCACCAGTGACAGTTTTGACGACATCTGGACCAGTTATAAACATGTGGCTTGTTTCGCGAACCATAAAAATAAAATCGGTCATCGCTGGTGAATAAACCGCGCCGCCAGCACATGGCCCGAGCACAACACTGATCTGTGGGATCACCCCAGATGCCTGCACATTGCGATGAAAAATTCCGCCGTAACTAGCAAGCGATACAACACCCTCTTGAATGCGTGCTCCGGCACCATCGTTGAGACCGATCAACGGCGCGCCGACTTTCAGCGCGAGATCCATCAACTTGTGAATTTTTTCGGCAAAAACTTCGCCTAGCGCGCCACCGAACACCGTGAAGTCTTGACTGAATACGAAAATTTTGCGACCATCAATCGTGCCCCATCCGGTGATTACGCCATCGGTGTACGGGTGTTCTTCTAAACCAGCAGCCTGTGCGCGGTGGCGAGCAAGAAGATCAAGTTCATGGAAACTTCCTTCGTCAAGCAGAATCTCGATTCGCTCACGAGCAAGAAGTTTGCCCTTTTCGTGCTGTCGATCAATTGAACGTTGCGAGCCAGCGGTAAATGCTGCGAGTTTACGAGCCTTGAGGTCGGCAAGTTTGTCATCCATTGAGTTGCTAACCATTTATTAAACGATACTGCCAGTTACACGAATCGCTGAGCAACTGCATGGTCTCGAACATCAACCACCGACGGTTGTTGCAGTTGGCAGGGTAGTTACTGTTGGCAGTGTGATTACCGACGGCAGTGTCGTCGCGGTAGTTGGCAGAGAAATTACCGTTGGCAGGGTCGTCACAGTAGAAATAGTCGATGCTTCAGTAATCGCGATTGTTGTTGCGAGTTTTTCTAGGTCGCCAGTTGTTGTAGTGCCGGAGAGTTCAATGTTCCAGATGCCTGGAACATTAAGTACAAAAGTGCCGTCACCTGAGACAATTGCTGCACCTTGACTCGTAAGCGGAACATTGATTTGAATGCCGCTGTAACCGATTGCCTGCGGAATTAGTTTGACTGTGAAATTATTTATTCGTCGTGGCTCAATGAGTTCAATTCGCATTGCATTAATTCCTGTTAGGCCAGGTGTCAATGAGATCACAACACGAAATCGATCGTTTCGAAGTTCTTCTCTAAATGCGTATGTCGCGGTCGGCGCACTGAGTTGGGCGACGGCTTTTGGTGGTTGAGTCGAAACCATCCACGAAGTAATTGTTAATGCAAAAATAGCAAAACCAAGTTCAACTGTCACGGCACGCCGAAGACGCCATGCCATTTTTCGGGTAAGAGAGTTATTTTCGGCAAAGATTTTATGAACAAAATTTTTGAAAGCGAATACGATAAAAACCATCACTGCTGTGATAATTATTTTCAAAACTCCGAGCCGACCGTGACCACTACTTAAAATTGATGCACTGTCTAGAAGATAAATTTGCAATGAACCAGTAAATAATGTGACTCCGAAAGCGAGCACCGAATGTTTCGAAAATGCCAAGACAGCACCTACGAGATCGTCTCCGCCAGGTCCGATAAGGATCACTCGCGAAAGCAACATCAATCCACCAATCCAATAGGCCACCGATAGTCCGTGTACCGCACCGAGGATGTACGTAAAAATTGCAACATCTTGACCTAACCGACTGAAACCAAGAGTTGAGATCATCAGTACCAGTAAAACCATCGCAGGCATTTGCGTTGCAGGGTCGTTTGCGCGTAATGGAAATAACGCAACCCATCCACATGAGACGACTAACGCAAAACGAAATATTAAAACGACACCACTTCCTGATGTCAGCGAACTTAACCACTCAAACGGATTTAAAGATGATAAAAAACTTTGGGAAGTTTGTTGCAGTGTCGTGAGAGTGAGGATCAAATAAAGTGTGGCAACACAAGCAATCCACGAAAGTCGCATGTAACGAATCATTACGGCGTAGTTTGGGCCTTCTGGCCAAGCGGTAATCACTAGAGCAAGCCCACCAAATATTGCGGTCATCAAAAGATATTCAAGAATTCGTAACAAGCCGATTACGCCACCAACCCGTGGTGCTGATTTCTGTTCTCCAATTGTTTCTCCAATCAAAATCGGAACAGTCGTGTCAGTTGCTATTACTTGACCAGTGGCGCTTGCAATCGTGGTTTGAATCGCGACGGCTGAAGTGAAATTAAATGATCCGCTACTGAAATCTGGCAGTGACCAACTGACTACACAGAGTCCCGCTGGCGGAATTTGAGTCAATGCGGCTGAAACAGTTTTAAAGTCGGTGCCCAATTGTGCTTGACCTAGACCAACCGAAGTGCCGTTACAGGCAAGCGATAATCCCATGTTGGATGCAACATCAGGTGACGTCAACGGGTCTCTAAAAATAAGTTGTAGTTGTGTTGGCGGCATTGACACCACTTGATTCGCCGCGGGGTTTGACGAGGTCAAGATGTTTGTGCCGGGAGCAGCCTTTGGGGCAAAAGTCGCGCCAGCCTGAGTTGCCCCGAAGCCACAAATGAGAGCCAGCGCCCCAAAAATAACCGTCGCCAGCCGTTTACGCCCTGGCGACTCGGTCATTGCCTTAGACATATATATAGATTACTAATTTCAGCCCCTGTTCAAGCATGAAGCACGCCATAGATAGTGTGGCTACGAAATGGCAACGCAATCTCTCTATCGACGATACAGACCACGCCGCTTTGACGAGCTAAAAGGTCAAGACCATGTCGTGCGCGCTCTGCGCAATGCGGTGATCAATAATCGTGAAGGTCAGGCGTATTTATTTTCTGGGCCTCGTGGGACGGGCAAAACTTCTACTGCACGAATTTTAGCGAAAGTGCTCAACTGCGAAAATCTAAAAGACGGTGAGCCATGCGGAAAATGTAATTCGTGTGTTTCGATAGATGTTGGTTCAAGTTACGACGTACTTGAATTAGATGCTGCAAGCAACAACGGCGTAGACAATATGCGTGATCTAATTGAACGCGCCGCGCTTGGCAACCCAGGTCGGCACCGTGTTTTTATTCTCGACGAAGTCCACATGCTTTCTAAACCAGCCGAAGCAGCATTATTGAAAACTCTTGAAGAACCACCCGAACATGTTGTGTTTGTGTTGGCGACTACCGACCCGCAAAAAGTTAGCGAGACGATTCGCAGCCGTACGCAACATTTGCAATTTCATCTTTTGCCGATGCAAGAATTAAAAGATCACGTCAATTGGGTCGTAGCCGACGCAAAACTTGTAATTAGCGCAGATGCAATTGATCGCGTTGTAAAACTTGGTGGTGGTTCTGTGCGTGACACACTCTCTGCACTTGAACTCGCGGTTGCCTCTGGTGGTGAAGTCGATGAGCAGATCTCTCTTGATGAATTTATTGAAGCCTTTATTGATCACGATCCAGGTCGTGCACTTGCTGCTGTTGGCGCATCAGTACAATTTGGCGCCGACCCGCGCGCACTCACTGAAGACATCGTGCGAAACTTACGCGATCTGTTCTTGTCGTTGATGGCGCCAGAGCTTGTTCAACTTCCCAAAGAGCGCGCCGAAATCGTGAGTGACCAAGCTCGCCGAATGGGCGCAAGCAGTGTTGTTCGGGCGATTGAAGTTCTTGGAGAAGTGTTAATCGAAATTCGACACGCACCAGACGCTCGATTGTTGCTTGAAGTTTCATTAGTAAAACTCACAAGGCAAAATTCAAATACCGATATTGCCGCGTTGATGTCGCGCATCGAAAGATTAGAAGCAGGGGTTGTGGCCAATCGAGATCCGACTGGGCCGATGACAAGACCGGTTTTGGTAGATCCAAATACGGGACGTGCAAAATTAGGCGGACGGGCGACTCCACTTGTGGTTGTTCCAAATATTGCCCCGGTTGTGACGTCGGCTGTGTCATCAAATAGCAAGCCTGCAAGTGAACCAACGATCACGTTGGCGAGTGTTCCAGATGCAGCGGCTAATCAAAAACCTGAGTCAACTGCAGTTCTGAGTGATGATGAAATTAAACGTCGTTGGCCCGATGTTGTTGCTGCGCAAAAGCCAATGGTTCGTGCGCTGTTTAGTGCGGTGAACTTGGTTGATTGTCGAGATGGGATAATCACATTGTCGGCGCCAAGTGATATGCACATCACAAAATCAAGCGATCACCTTGAAGCAATATCGAGTTCACTTAAGACGATCGCTGGCAAACAAATCAATTTCAAATTCGTTGTGGGCGAGTCAAAGCGCAATCGAAACGTCAAACAAAATTCAGCCGAGTTAATTGATGAAGAGATAGAAGAGCCCGTTGATTTATCTGAGACAACCAAAGCACCAAAGGGCACTCGATCATCTCCGATTGATGAATTGGCAAAAGCGTTTCCGGGATCGCGAATAATTGACGATAAGAAGTAGGCAATAGTGGTTTCGGCGTATACACAACCGATGCAGGCGCTTATCGATGCGCTCTCTCGGCTACCTGGGATTGGACCAAAATCGGCACAACGAATTGCGTTTTATTTAATTAAAAGTGAGGATCGTGATGTTGAACATCTTTCAGACGCGATCACCAAGGCAAAAGCAACTGTGCGCTTCTGTGAGCGATGTTCTAATTTTGCTGAAACTACTCTTTGTCATTTCTGCAGTGATGATCGTCGTGACACGACAACGATTTGTGTTGTCGAAGAATCACGAGATGTAGTTGCGATAGAAAAAACTGGTGAGTTTCGCGGGCGATATCACGTGTTACTAGGTGCAATTAATCCATTAGATGGGGTTGGCCCTGAACAACTCAAAATTCGTGAACTACTTGTGCGAATCGAGCCGGAAAGCGTTAAAGAAGTTATTTTGTGCATGAACCCAAATACTGAGGGCGACGTGACCTCAATGTATTTAGCTCGCATTTTGAAACCGCTCGGAGTAAAAGTTACGCGAATTGCGAGCGGGCTACCTGTCGGTGGTGATTTAGAGTACGCCGACGAACTAACTCTTGGTCGCGCGCTTGAAGGTCGTCGCGAAGTTACGGGCTAATGAGCTAGCTAATTAATTAGCTAGCTAGCACGAACAATCAGCGCATCACCCTGACCGCCGCCGCCACACAATGCAGCAGCACCAAGACCGCCGCCACGACGACGCAATTCGTGAAGCAATGTCAGAGCTAATCGATTACCACTCATACCAATTGGGTGACCGAGTGCAATTGCGCCGCCATTGACGTTGACGATTTCATCTGAGATTTTTAGTTCGCGCATTGAGGCGATGCCAACTGCAGCAAATGCTTCATTGATTTCAAACAAGTCAACATCAGAAACTTTTTTGCCAACACGTTCTAGGGCTTTAAGAATGCTGCGACTTGGTTGATGTAATAACGAAGCATTATCTGGGCCCGCCACCATTCCATAACTGACAAACTCACCAAGTGGTTTGACACCACGTTTTTCGGCAGCACGTTTTGACATCATCACGATTGCCGAACCTGCATCACTGATTTGGCTGGCATTGCCTGCTGTAACGGTGCCATTTTTATCAAACGCCGGCTTAAGTGATGCGAGTGACTCCATTGTGGTTGACGCGCGCACACCTTCATCATCACTAATCACAACAGGGTCACCTTTGCGCTGTGGAATTGAAATTGAAACAATTTCGTCGGCAAGTCTGCCAGCAGCAATTGCTGCTGCAGCGCGCTGGTTGCTCTTCATTGCTAAATCATCTTGTGCATCACGACTAATGTCACCGGCTGCATATCGCTCGGTGCCAAGACCCATCAGGCACGCATCAAACGCACACCATAAACCGTCGCGCTGAATTGCATCAAGTAATTGAACATCGCCAAAACGAAAACCGCTGCGTGCACCCATCGCAAGATATGGAGAATTCGTCATGCTCTCCATGCCACCCGCGATGACGATGTCAGCATCACCATTTGAAATCATTTGATCCGCAAGATAAATCGAATTCAAGCCAGACAAACAAACTTTGTTGATATTGATGCTTGGCACATTCATTGGGATACCAGCTTTTACTGCTGCTTGTCGTGAAGGCACTTGACCTTGACCTGCAGTTAAAACTTGACCCATGATTACGTGTTCAACTTCGTGCGGTGCAACACCTGCGCGACGCAATGCTTCAGCAATTGCGAAACCTCCAAGTTCCGCTGCACTAAATGAAGCTAATGCTCCGCTCATCTTTCCGATTGGCGTTCTTGCTCCCGCGACAATGTATGAACCCGGCATGGTTGCTCCTTTTAATTTGTTATTTAAAGAGTAGAGCCCAATGGGCCAGTTTTCGCATTTGAAATAGTTCTCAGGTTTATATTTTGTCCGTTTGGCTTAGTAATCTCAATACATGCAGGAAATCTTAAAAGCGATAATGGACGATGCCGATAGCGAAACATTCGCTAATTTGAAAATCCCGGCGACCTATCGAGCGGCACATATTTTAAAATCAGAAGAAACTATTTTCGCTGGGGTTGCATCAAAAGATAAAGATCCGAGAAAAACTGTACATATTGGGCAAGTGCCAACGCCAGAACTTGCACCGGACGAATGTTTAGTCGCGGTGATGGCTAGCAGCATCAATTTCAATACAGTTTGGAGCGCCATTTTTGAACCCGTCAGCACCTTTGGTGCACTCGCTCGACTTGCGCGCGAGAGTGAGTGGGCTAAGCGACATGATTTGGATTATCACGTTCTTGGTAGCGACGCCGCCGGAGTTGTGTTGCGCGTCGGCACCGCGGTGCGCAACTGGAAGCCTGGCGACAAAGTCACTGCGCATTGCAACCACCTAGATGATCAAGACCCGTCAGCACATGATGACTCGATGATGGCAACCAATCAACGAATCTGGGGCTACGAAACTAACTTTGGTGGACTCGCAGAACTCGCAGTGCTCAAGGCGAATCAGTTGATGCCAAAACCGAAACATCTTTCGTGGGAAGAATCTGCAGTTAACGCATTGTGCAGTAGCACGAGTTATCGGATGCTTGTTTCAAAAAATGGTGCGGCGATGAAACAAGGTGATGTTGTTTTAATTTGGGGCGCAACTGGTGGCATTGGTGCTTATGCCGTGCAATATGTTCTCAATGGTGGAGGAATACCCGTTGGTGTCGTTAGTTCGCCGGAAAAAGCAAAAATTCTTCACGAACTCGGGTGTCATGCGGTGATTGACCGCAAAACCGCCAACTATAAGTTTTGGAACGACGACAATACTCATAACGAAAGCGAGTGGCGTCGACTCGGCAAAGACATTCGTGGGCTTGTCGGCGAAGATCCGGATATTGTTTTTGAACATCCCGGTCGATCAACTTTCGGTGCGTCAATGTACGTTGTCAAACGTGGTGGAACTGTTGTTACGTGTGCTGCAACCAGCGGTTTTATGTTGGAGTTTGACAATCGTCATTTTTGGATGCGCTTGAAGCGTTTGGTTGGCTCGCACTTTGCAAATTATCGCGAAGCATGGGAAGCAAATCGTCTGATGAGCAAAGGCATGATTCATCCGGTGCTATCGCAAGTTTTTTCTCTCGACGAAACTGGCACAGCGGCATACCAAGTTCATAAAAATCTACATGAAGGCAAACTTGGCGTGTTGTGCCTTGCCCCAAAAGAGGGTTTGGGTATTACAGATAAAGAGTTGCGCGCAAAAATTGGTGAAGACAAGCTCACTATTTTCAGAAGAGCCAAATAATCTGCGATGAGTGATTCACCAGAAATGTTGTTAACCGAGATCGACCACGTGGCAATTGCAGTTAATGATCTTGAGGCTGCGATTGATTACTACAAGCGAGCATTTGGGGCAACTGTTGCTCATCGCGAAATTGTTGAGCAAGATGGAGTTGAAGAAGCATTGCTGAAAGTTGCGCAAAGTTACGTGCAACTATTGACACCAACTCGACCAGATTCGCCAGTTGCAAAATCGCTTGAAAAGCGCGGTGAGGGTTTACATCACATTGGTTATCGTGTCGCGAATTGCGCACAGGCGTTGCAGTCAATGATTGACGCCGGCGCAAAACCAATTGACAACGTGCCGCGCAAGGGTTCGCGCGGCACAACCGTTGCGTTCGTTCATCCAAAAGGTAGTTTCGGCACGCTAATTGAGTTAGTGCAGGAGTAAAACCAAAGCCGTGATTTTTGTGCTGACGATTTTCGTCGGTGCTGTAGTTGGTGCGTTGGTCGGCATAATTGCCAAAAAATTTATAGTTGAAATTGATTCGCAGAAAAGTATCTCGCGGGTAAAACTTATTATTCTGGGCGTAGCGCTCGGTACGTTCTTTGCATTTCTAATTCGCACACGATTTTCAAGTTGGGATCTTCAACTTGCCTATGCAATTTTGTGTAGTGGATTAATTTTGCAGACGATGATAGATGCCTTGACACATCGTTTGGTTCGAAGCGTTACATATTTACTAGGCGTGACCGGTGTTGTGCTTTTGCTAATTAGCGCAATTCGCACGGATAGTTTTAATTCAATTGTTGCGGCGTTGGTCTGTGCTTTCGCCAGTGGATTGCTATTTTCTGTAATAAATAAAATTGCGCCAGGCGGGTTGGGTGTTGGAGATGTTCGGCTTGTGCCAGTTCTCGGTTGGTATTTGGGTTTTCTTGGTTACAACGAGGCAATTTGGGCAATTTTTATTGCGTGTCTCAGTGCCAGTGTGGTCGGGGTGAGTTTGATTGCCGTCGGGCGTGGGTCGTTAAATCGCAGGCTCGCTTTTGGTCCATATCTCACGCTCGGAACACTCGTCTGCGTATTTGTTGGCAAAGTATTGCCGAGTGTTTTTAGCTAGACGGGGATTTTGGCTAGTCGCTATTTTAGCTAGTCGCGTCAGTTAGCCAATCGCCTAAGTTGGACAGATGCAAGTTCATTTAATCGATGGCACTTATGAAATGTATCGACAGCACTACGGCTCTGCGATTCGTGATAAAGAACCACCACCGTTTGCGGCGACGATTGGTATTTTGACTTCGACTTTGCAACTACTTGCAGAGGGTGCAACACACATTGCAGTGGCGACTGATCATGTCATTGAAAGTTTTCGTAACGAACTTTATAGCGGATACAAAACTAGTGAAGGCATGGAGTCTGTTTTACTTGAGCAGATACCGATAGTCGAAGATGCGTTGCGAGCGATGGGCGTAACGGTTTGGGCAATGGAGAAGTACGAAGCAGACGATGCGTTGGCTTCTGGTGTCGCTGTCGCGTGTGAAGATCGCCGCGTTCACCAAGTGCGAATCTTGACGCCAGATAAAGATTTAGGTCAATGCGTAAGCGGTCGAAGAGTTGTTCAGGTGGATAGGCGCAACAATATTGTGCTTGACGAATCTGCTATTCGTGAGAAGTTTGGTATTGGCCCCGAATCAATCGCAGATTATTTGGCACTAGTTGGAGATACCGCTGATGGGTTTCCTGGGTTGCCTGGCTGGGGAGCCAAGAGTGCATCAACAGTGCTTGCTCGGTATATCGCACTTGATGCGATACCTGATGATCATGAACAATGGAAAACTGATGGCTTAACGACGTTGCGTGGTGCAGAAAAACTTGCAACAACACTTCGCACTCAAAGAAAAGATGCCGAACTGTTTCAAACTCTTGCCACATTGGTGCAAGATGTACCAGTCGGTTCTGTAGATAGTTGGAAGTGGAATGGTGCTAAACCAGAGTTCACCGGGATGTTAGAAAAATTTGGCGCAACACATTTACTAGATCGACTTGAGCGAATTAAAACCCTTTCGCAATAACTCGAACGCAACCAAAGGCAATGCCCACAAGTTTTGAATCAAAAGACCAAGTGCTCGAACAAATTTTCGTGCTTGCAAAGATCGCCATGCATACAGCAGACCATAAAGTCCGACTGTTCGCTTTCCGTGTAGTTTGTCGAGCAAAGTCAGGCCCGAAAGATTTTGTGCCTTGCGATATAACTCGTAGTTATCGGCAGTGAGTATCAAACTATTGCTTGAAATTGAAGACAATGATGATGTGACGCGACGAATATCAGTTAGAAATTTTGGCAGAATCGCTAGTTCGCCGATACTTGCTAGAGCGAGCCAGAGTGCAAAATCTTGTGCGTATAAATATTTCTGGTTATACCCACCAACCGCGCGAGCACTTTCGGCTCGAAACATTGCCGACGAATTTACTATTGGGTTATCTGATGCCATTTGTCGCATTACATCGACACTTGTAGTTGGCGTTCGCACTTCGTTGATCAGGTTTCCGTGTTGATCAATGTTGCGATACCAACTGCCGACAACAATAATATTTGGGTTGTTTGTTAGAAAGTCAAATTGCTGTTGCAATCGATCTTGGCTTGAAATGTCATCGGCATCAAGAATCGCCACAAAATCCGCGCGAGCATTTTCTAGGGCAATCGCCAGTGCCGGTGTTCGGCCATGATTTTTGTCAAGAGCAATAATTCTGATCCGATCATCATTTAGATTTTTAACAACAGTCAATGAGATATCAGTTGAGCAATTATCGACTACGACAAGCTCCCAGTTGTTAAAAGTTTGGGCGATGATGCTGTTTACGCTCTCTTGAATCGTCGACGCGGCGTTGTAGCAAGTCATCAACACTGAAACTTTCGGTATGGCTGTCGATGCTGAAGTCAGATGCGTTTCCAAACTTTGATCGTTTCCGCCGACTGAAGTGACGACCAGGCGATCTGCGGCACTCGAATGGTTCCGATGAAGGCTGCTGCCTTCCGGCTCTGACCTGATTCTTGGGCACTCGTTGCACAGGACCCGGCCGCCACCTCAC
Organism: Actinomycetota bacterium; assembly: GCA_026393655.1. GTDB lineage: Bacteria > Actinomycetota > Acidimicrobiia > Acidimicrobiales > Ilumatobacteraceae > BACL27. The sequence continues at coordinate 28,263 of JAPKZT010000286.1, forward strand.
TCGACGGAAACGGTTTCTTAACGATATCCGCAATCTGTTATCGGCAATTCGTACTAGTTAATCGTTACAGCAGTGCTCAGATAGCCTGCCAACGCTGAACAGTTCACATTGTTCGGGCGATTTGGAGGGGTGCGAGAGCGGCCGAATCGGCACGCTTGGAAAGCGTGTGAGGCGCAAGTCTCCGTGGGTTCGAATCCCACCCCCTCCGCCATGATCACTAACGATGACGCGATGAACTTTGCACTGGCTGAAGCGCGGCTCGCACTCGTGCACGGTGATGTGCCAGTTGGCGCGATCGTGATTCATAAAGATGTGATCATCGCATCGCGACACAATGAGCGTGAACTTCGAAACGACCCGACAGCGCACGCCGAAATTTTGGCTTTGCGCGATGCAGCAAATTTATTGGGACGATGGCGACTCGAAGAGTGCACACTCGTGGTAACTCTCGAGCCATGCACGATGTGCTCTGGCGCACTTGTCAATTCGCGAATCAGCACGGTTGTATTTGGCGCTGCCGATCTAAAAGCCGGCGCGTTTGGCAGTCTGTACAACATTGCGACTGATCCGCGATTAGGTCATCATCCAAAAGTTGTACACGGAGTTTTAGCAACTCAATGCGCTGAAGTTCTAACTGAACTGTTTAAAAATTTACGCGAGGCAAAGACTAATTAGCACTCGGCGGTAGCCTTGAAAACGGAAGGGTGCCAGAGCGGACGAATGGAACGGTCTCGAACACCGTCGTGGGTTTAGGCCCACCGTGGGTTCAAATCCCACCCCTTCCGCCATTTTTTAGAATAAGTTTTAGAATGCGTCTAATGTAAGCAGGTAATGAGTGTGATCAGTGTTTCGATTAGCGATGTTCGCGCAGATTTAATTTTTGCGCACGAGCAAGCATGGTCGGCGCTTTCGCGTCCTGGCACATGGTGGTCTGGTGCGCAAAGACGTGAACTCGCGCAAACGGCGATACTTGCGGTTAGCGAAAGTGAACCATCGCCACCGTGGGTTGCGGCTTCAACCGTTGCAGACAAAAATTTGCAAATACATTTCGCTTCAAGTGCAGCGCATGACGCTGTTTACAGAATTGCTCGCCATGCGGCAACTTTGACAAATGATTGGTATCAGCGGACCACGCAAGAAATTGAACCGCTGGCATTTATTGAACTGTGCGGAGTTGTTTGCACCGTGGCGACTGTTTCGGCTTTTCGTCGAGCATTAGATCTAGGTATTCCAGAATTAGCGCCAGCAACACTTGGCGAGCCATCAAGAATTAAACCAACAAATGTTGTTGATGCAACTTTGAACTGGGTGCCAGTAATTGCACCAGCGGATGAAAACGCGGCTGTAGTACAAGCCTTCACTGCGGTGCCAGAGACTAACCGTGTGATCTGGGCGATGGCTGATGCCCAATATATTCCTGATAAAGAAATGGTCGACCCACATTGGACTCGCGGAACGCTTTCGCGGGTGCAAATGGAACTTGTCGCAACTCGAGTTTCGCAACAACGTGAATGTTTTTATTGAACGACTTCACATGCCAGCATGCTCAGTTGGAGCGGCACCGAACAAGGATTAGAAGTTAATTTGGAATATGTACAAAATACGACCGGTGGTGTAGACGTGAGTTTCGCACGAGAACTAGTTGATTTTGCAACAGCGGCCACTGAGTTTGACTCAGCAGCATTAACTACGGCGCGCAATAATTTAATCAATGTCGCAGGTCTTGCTGTGACTGTTGATGTAGCGGCTGTGATTGCAAATTTCGAAATGATGACAAGACTTGCTGATTCAACTGGTGCGAGAATGCAAACCGAAGTTGTACAAGATCGTTTGGCGGTTGCAACAGCGATGGGTGTCGACAAAGTTGTGTCACGACGCTGACGAGGTTTTAATAAAACGCAGATTTAATTTATTCGCAGACCTTGCCATTTTCGGGAACAACTAAGTCAATTAGGTACGTGTCAACTGCTTTTATTATGCATGCATTGACTCCGTAACCTGTGTGTTGTTCAGCTTTCACAGTGAGAAAAATGCCGCTTTCTAAGGCTTTGGCAGCGTTGCGTGACGACTCGATTGGGGTTGCTGGGTCGCCTGTTGTGCCTATCACGATTACCGGTCCTGCACCTTTGCCAGTCACTACAACTTTCTTTGCTTGCTTAACTGGCCATAATGCACACGAGTAGCCGTATCCAAAACCTGGCCCAAATCTTTTTGCAGCTTTTGTAAAAATTGGTATTTGTGCGTCCACTGCTTTGACACCAATTGGACCAGGATCGTCTAGGCATGAAATTGCAATGAACGCTTCAAGCTCATTGCCGTAAGTGCCGTTTGGTTTGCGTTGGTAGTACTCATCGTAGAGTGCAAGCAAACCTGAACCATCGCCGACAACAGCGTCAGCAAGTGCTCGCTCAAGTTGCACCCAAAGCGCATCTGAGTACATCGCTTGAGCCAGCGCAGTAAACATCACGCCTTGTGTGACAGGCGTTCTATCTGAAGCAACTACAAGCGGAGCAGCATCGACATCGACGAGAAGTTTGTCAAGTGCTTTAGCTGAATCGCCGTTGCTATTGAAGGCGCACGTTACGCGCGCCGAGCAATCTGCAAGAAACGCATCAAGTTGCATCTCGAAACCTTTTGCTTGAGCGAGGCCTTGATCAAGAGATGATGAGTTCGGATCAGATGCTCCATCTAAAACAGCGGCACGAACAGTTTTTGGAAACATTGTCACCCAAGTTGCCCCGAGTTCTGAGCCATATGAAAAGCCAAAGTAAGTTATTTTTTCTTCGCCAAGTGCGCGACGAATTGAATCCATGTCCTGAGCAGATGAACGTGTCGAAATATAAGGCAGGATTCGTCCGCTATTTTTGACACATTGATCGTTAAATTTCTGGCCGGCGTCGATAATTGCTTGTTTTTCTTGCGGTGTATCTGGCGGCGAATCCATGCCGAAGTACTCGTCATATTGGTCGATGCAATCTACTTTTGGGGTCGAATCGCCGGTGCCACGCGGATCCCAACCGATGATGTCGAAACGATTAAGCAGCTCAGCACTGAAATAGAACTGTGCGTCTTTTGCAACACTTGAGCCACCGAAACCCGGGCCGCCAGGGTTGACCAACATTGAACCAACTCGACTTGCTTGATCTGATGCTGGGTTTCGAATTATAAATAATTTAAATGATCCGATAGTTGGATTGTCATAGTCAAAAGGAACTTCTAAAGTTCCGCATTGCATTTTGGCTTTAGATCCACCGCTTCCGGTGTCGTTGCAAGTGCCCCAAATAATTTTGCCCGTGAACTCAGGCGCTGGCGCAATGCTTGAAGTTGAACTTACACCGGCGGGTATTGAAGTAGCTGTTGGTTTGATCTTGACCCGATCTTTTGATGAACCGACAATTATTCGTTCACTGCACGCACTTGCGAGTGAAGCGGCAACCAAAATCACGATTAGCAACTTGCGTCTACTATTTAAGACATGTTTCATGTGAGCCTTAATCGTATTATAAATTGTCTGCGTTGTTACCAATGAAAGATAAAAAAACTACTAGCAAGACCCTATTTGATGACGGCATGAGTGGGTTGGCTAGCGAAACAGTTAATCAAACAGTTAATAAATTAGCTGACCAAGAATCGCTTTCGGTCGGAGATTTCATTCGCCAAGTAAATCAAACCGTCAAAAATCGCTTTGGACGCGGAGTTTGGTTGCATGGCGAAATTCAAGAGATGAAGACTCCCAACCATGTTTATTTCACGCTGGTTGATAATGACGGAGATAAGAAAGCCGTGTTGAGTGCGTCTATTTGGCAAACTGTTTATGCTTCGATGCGAGTCACACTTGCGAATAGTGGATTGCAATTAGCAGATGGTCTAAAAGTGCGAGTATTTGGTGAACCAGATCTATATCCGGGTAACGGTCGGTTCAGCATCAAGATTTCAAAAATTGATCCAAGGTTCACACTCGGAGACTTAATTGCGCAGCGTGAAGAAATCGTTCGGCAATTAAAACTTAAGGGTTTATACGACGCCAACCGCAAAGTTGAAATGCCGCTCGTGCCGTTGCGAGTCGGCATCGTGACGAGTGTTAGCAGCGCGGCACACGCCGATGTACTCAAGACTTTTAAAGACTCGCAAATTGGATTCACAATTTTTGTTCACGATGCACGTGTGCAAGGCGAAGACGCAATCAAATCAGTCGTCGCTGCACTCAAAAATCTTGATGCCAGAAAAGATTTAGACGTGTTGATGCTTGTTCGTGGTGGAGGGTCAAAAAATGACTTGATGGCCTTTGACTCGGCGCAAATTGCAACTGCAATTGCCAACTGCCGTCTGCCTGTTTTGACGGGCATCGGCCATGAAATAGATTTGAGCGTCGCTGATGAAGTTGCAAATCAATCTCATAAAACACCGACTGCATGCGCCACCGCGGTGATTGAACAAGTTAGAGAATTTGTTGACGCCACAGAAGAAGCGTGGGCTGGCGTGGCTACATTAGCGATGCGAGAACTCGAGACATCCTCGAGTCAGTTAACCGAGCGAGCAAATCAAATTAGCAGCAAAGTTTTAGAT
>JAPKZT010000315.1 GCA_026393655.1 Actinomycetota bacterium
ATATTTCTGAGTAACACTAATCCGAACGTTGACGCCATAAGGTGCGCAATTATTACTACAAAAATAACCAAGAAGACTATAAAAGGTAATCCATTACCAAGGTTTGCTTTCTGCCGTAAAATCTCACCGAATGAGAATTGATAGTTATTGCCTGAATTCGAACCGAATCTATAGATAATCGTCAAGCAAATTACAACGGCTGAAGCGCTTGCTATCGAAAGTAAGATCGCGGATTCTCGATGTTCGCTGTAAATCAGCCCCAAAATAAAACAACTAGCTACGCCAATTATCAAAATCGGTGCGAACGAAACTTTACTGCCAATTAATAATAACGAAATGACAAATAATAAAACTGTTAAGTCAGTTCGTTTCATCTCGTGACTGGTAAGAACCGCTACCACTAGCGCATATACGAAAATAAGTCCGAAATTGAAAGAAAACGAATAAGGGTGCAGAATTCGAAATAACGGTATGGGCCCTGCACACATCATGGCTACCGAAAACATTGCTAACGGTGCCGCGAATTCGCTGTTTGAAATTTTCTTGGCAATAGTGAAAACTAAACTTAAAATCGTGAACAGCACGATTGCTGGCGCAACAATCGCGGTAACAACAAACGGTGATATCTGGATGACTGAACCCAATGTTGCATCCCAGGCAAATGCAAACCAGTGATAATAAAATTTAAGATCAGAAAAGAAAATATCACCTTGATTTCCTAAGTATCTTGTCGAGTTCATCATCGATTCGTAAAAGACACCGTCTGGATCTTGCAAAACACCAAATCGCAAATTCCACCAAAGTGGATTTCGAATTTCGGAGAGTGACGAGAGGTCGTAAAGCGCCCGAACCGACATACTCGCTGCACCCAATACCAATATTGCTTGCCATTTTGAATTCGGCGCAAGATTTCTGCGATTTGAATCTCGCAGAAATTGCAAGATCACCCATAGAAATACAGCAATCGCAGTAGTGATTAGCCAATACCAAGATGTGCTCAGCGCAATGAGTGTCCCAGAGAATATCAATGTTAGATCTCGAGAAACTTTGACTTTCGCAAACGAAATACTCAGCGAATATCGCCTTCTTCGCAGCGTTATAGCCAAGAATAGAATTGGAAGTATTAGCCACGAAATTGAAAATGGAATCACAGTGCGAAAGAGTTGGCTTGATAGTAGTGAAAGTCCAAACCCAATTGCGCCGCCCATACCGACAAACTCGGTTATACCGAGCGAATCTCGTGAACACAAGCTGGTCCAAATCAACCCACCGATTATCAATTGCGAATTTACAATCAACAGCGCAACAACGAGATCTCTTGCGCTGACTCCGGCAAATTTGAATAGCACAGCGAACAGCAAATTGAATAATACGCAAACTTTAAGCACAGCCAATTGCGATGATTTTTCTGAGGTAGTCCGCATTTTTAGTTCTCGAACGGCGCTAACTCAAGAATTGAGCCTGCGGTGTTTGTGAACCGAACAGTAGCGAAGTTACCCCAACTGCGAGATTGTGTAACTGCATAGTCTGCGACAACCCAGCGAACGCCGTAAACGAGTAACGCATCAAATGTGTTTTGCGATGGGGTGTCGACAAATTGTGCAATTAATTGACGGCGTTTCTCTCTCTCAACCTGTAAAGATTCGCTTTGGGACGGATACAAGCCCTCAACTAGTACCTGACGTCGTGAGATTGCAGAAGTCAGATTCCAAAGAGCCAAGCATTGCGGTGGCGATTGATATGAGTCCGAGCAATAACGATTCGTAGCCACCAAGTCATCAGTTCGCGAATTATTGCGGAGCCAAATTAACAACTCACGGTACGACGCAGAACCAACAATAGTGTCCGCATCATCTACATGAAGCAAGTTATAACTCACGCCGTCTTGGTAGAAACCCGAAGCAAACGATGCATAACTACCTAGTGTCCCAGCCGAGATTGTCATGGCAGCCACCAAGAAAAACGGACGATTCGTGTCGTATCGAAACCATATTCGACTAATGACAAACACGATGAGCCCTGCAAGAAGAGGAACAATTAAGGAGAGTGCAGATTTGTAAACCACCGGCGCAGAATTACCAGTTACACGACAAAACAGAAACCAATAAAGCTTCGCAATCAGCACTCCGAATACGGCCACAAATGCAACTCCATTAAATTTTTTGAACCCGAATACGTTTTCTCGGTTACAAATTGCAACAATTGAAATCGGAAGAATCAGCGCGATTGCCGTTTGAATCAAATAGGCAAGATTTTCTCCGTCATCGTAAAAAAGAACCCCGAGGAAAAGGCTTGCCAGACCGCCTGCCAAAGAAAAAACCAGAGCAAATTCTGTCGAAGCGCTCGAAATCGTTCGAACCCAAAATGCACCAACTAAAGAGTAAGCGAGCAAACATAAGATGCTTATCACGCCAACAATAAATGCGATCGTCGGGATACCCGCGACCACAAAGGCTTTTTGCTGAAAAATCACACCAAAGCCAATATGCATTGAACTAGATGTCTTGGAGTTCGCCGAGTAATAAACTAAATACCAAACTGTTAATACTGCCACTGCAGACACCGCTGAAAGCAAAAAATTACTTTTCGTATATTCATTTTTTCTTAAAACCAAAAACAGTGTGGCGAACAACAGACCAAAAACCAATGCAGGAGCCGAAGATACTTTACTTCCAATGAGAATTGCCGAAAAAACAAACATCAAAATTGCATTCGTCGAAATTTTCGACCGCTCGCTACTTAACAATAAGATCACAATCGCAAATGTGTAGATCAATGAAAAATTAAACGAATACGAATACGGGTGTAGAAGTCGAACAAACGGAATCGGACCAGCACACATTGATGACACTGCGAGAACCAACAATGGCGCACTGACTTGGCTATTTGAGAAACGCCTCGCAAATGTTGTGACCAGACACATCAGTGTGAAGAGAACAATTACAGGAGCGGCGAGGGCAGTAATTGCAAAAGGGTCGGTCTGAAATAATGCGTTCAGTGTGTCGTTCCATGCAAAGGAGAACCAGTGGTAATGCATCCTTTCTCCAGCGAAAAAGATGTTGTCACTATTTCCAAACATTCCGACAGAATGCATCATCGATTCGCCAAACAACACGTCTGGGTCTTGTATTTTTGCGAATCTCCAGCTCCACCAAAGCGGATTGCGAATCTTTTCTAATGACGACAATCCCAAGAGAGCATTGGTGGCAAGAGCAACTCCAACTAAACCAAAAACATTGACGAGTAGATTTTGTGTTTTAGTAAAAATCCGTCTAAGACTGTGCAAAATAGCCCACGCCGTGAGCGTGCTTATCGCCACAGCGGTTGGTATCAGCCAAAACCAAGATGTGCTGAGTGCGATTAATGTTCCCGAGATAACTACAAAAATCTCATTGAAGTCACGACTTTTTTTGTCAAAACTTATTGTTGAATTTCGTAATGCTCGCATCGAGAGCGCTAGAGCGATTAATGGCAGAATTGCCCAGGAAATAGACCTTGGCAGAAGCGTTCTAAACAACTGACTCGATGCAAATGCTAAGGCAAAGCCAATTGCCGCTCCCATGCCAACAGCCTCAGCAAAAAACACTTGATGTTTTGACCGATAAACCAACCAGACGAAAGCTCCAACAGCAATTTGCGCCGCAGCCAACAAGATTATGGCTGCAATGTCTGCTGATCTCAATCCACAGATCATTAAAAGCAGTGCTAAGAAAACAACACTGAGTGTTGACTTTAAAGCCAAATCTTTACTCAGAATGCGCACTTGTTTATTCTAGAACTAAGTCATCGCCGCGAATGTTTGAGATGTAGCGACAACATCTAACTAAGTAATAAGGTATCTATGTCTTGGTTACTAATTCTCATCAACTTGCCGAACTTGGCTTTTATCCGTTTGAAGATACCAGATGGGCGTGGAATGATCTTTGGAGTCGGGTGCAATCGCAGGCGCAATGGCTTCCTGAAAAATTGCAATGGACAGGTGATCCACAAAATCTTTGGATGCAAGACGAACTTGTGGTCAGCCACACCTGCGGGTGGCCGCTAATCACCCG
>JAPKZT010000165.1 GCA_026393655.1 Actinomycetota bacterium
AAGCTGCGCAACAAATGCTTGCCCATCCATTTTGGGTACGAGAACATTTCCAATTGAACAGACGCGATTGACTTCGCTACCGTTGATTCGAACAGAAGAAATTTCTGAGCGTAATTGCGATTCAATAAAATCGCGCAGGCCGCGAGTGTGCCTAATGAAATTGCGCATGGTGGCTTGTCGATGTGCTGCGGCGACCCCAAAGCCAACAATGCCGAGATAGTTTTCCGTGCCAACTCGATGTCCGTTTTCCTGAGAACCACCCCAAAAAAGCGGAGCAGGCTTAAATGATTGTTTTCGAATCAAGGCACCCACACCCTGCGGCCCATGGATCTTATGAGCGGTAATAGTCATCGCATCAATGGATGACTGATTGAAATCGATTTGTTGTTTGCCGACAATTTGCACGGCGTCAGTATGGAAAAAACCACCGCGCGATTTCACATAATTAGAAATTTCGCCAACTCTTTGAATAACGCCAGTCTCATTATTTGCCCATTGAATAGAAACGAGTGTTTTCCCGTCTATCACACAGGATTCCAGAGATTTCTGGCTGACAAGGCCCTCGTGATCGACCGGCAAAATAATTGTCTCGAATCCCTTCGCTTCCAAATGAGGCAATACGCCCAGAATGGAAGAGTGCTCAGCGGCAGACACGATAAATCTATGAACACCAATCTGTGGCGCGCCTTGCAGAACCCAGTTGTTTGCCTCAGTTCCTCCACTAGTAAATATCACCGAAGACGGATCAGCGCCAACAATTGAAGCAACAGCATCGCGCGCATCTTCAACCGCCTGGCGCGCACGTCGACCGTCACTGTGAGCGCTGGAAGGATTTCCAAATTCAAGTTCCATCGCGCGAACCATGGCGTCGCGAACTGTTGCCAGCGGCCGCGTTGATGCGGCGTTGTCAAGATAAATACTTGTGCTTGCAGCGGCGCGTGGACTTGTTACTCCACCAGCAAATGCGCAAGTTAAATCCAACTCAGCTTCAGTGAACATGAGTCGCGCATGACGATCTTGTCGGCCCTGAGGAACTGACCCATCCTGCCTCCAACGCCAAAAAGTTTGTCGCGAAACACCGCACGATGCTGCGACTTCTGTGATTGAGAAGAAAGTTGTTCCTTCTATGAGTGTTGGCAAGGTGGCACGATCGTAACAAGTTGTAACACTACATTTAGTCACATGACTAATTTGACACACAATATGTGGGTGCTGAGGCTTCATTTGTTTGTCCGATAACTTTTAGGCATAATGTTTTCGTGCATTATGACGGACAAATTACCTCCTTCCTAAATAGAGTCGGAAATTCTCACCGAACGTAGTCGCCCCTGCAGAACTGCCTTGACCCCGAACCAGATCCGTTTTCAGGCGGACCGAGATTCAACGGGAAGGCATTGGGAAAACACTGCGGGAAAAACCAATAGGCGGTCCTCCAGCACTCAGCCCCAGAGAGACCAAATTTAAAATCAAAGCGGCTCGCGTATCAGAAAACTTTAATGGGGCCGCGGGATAAACCGCAGAAAGTCGAGCCTCGATCACTGGAAAATTGTCAAAGACCTCTCACTCGAGCAACCCTACACAGTTGATGCTAATCAGATTACAAACTCGCTGACACTCGCACTCATTGCAGCACCGATGCATCAACAAGTGCTGGAACGACCAATCCAAACGCCGGCTGAATGATCTCTATATCTCGCGTGCGAAGTTCAC
>JAPKZT010000344.1 GCA_026393655.1 Actinomycetota bacterium
CATGAAGACGAATCTGTTTTAACTTTTGGCGACGTTGAAGATGCTTTTGGTCGAGTTCCCCCAGCACCAGACCCAAATGTTAAAAGTTAGTCAGACCACTTAAAACTGATTACGGCTAACGCGCACACTGCGAATGCCCACCCGCCAAGAGCAACAGCATCGGTTAAATCGAACGTGTTGTTGTTAAATGAATCGCGCAACAAACTGCTGAGCAGCGAACTGGGTAGGACTTGTGCAACATTGCCAAGAGTTTTCGGAAGTTCGTCATTCGGAACCAGGATTCCACCCAATAAGAACAGCACGAGATATAAACCGTTCTGCGCTGCAAGGTTTATCTCGGCACGAAGCCGACCAGCAAGTGTCAAACCGATGCCAGCAAAACAACTCGTGCCGATCAACATGAGCACTAGAACTTGCGCGATGTTGATTCGATTCGGGCTCCAGCCCAACAACTGACCGACAATAATTAATAACACGAGCTGAGCAATTTCGATAATACATATTGCGGAAACTTTGGCCATCACCAGTCGTCGTGTGCCCAAAGGTGTTGTGCCTAGACGCTTGAGCACACCATAACTGCGTTCAAATCCCGTCGCGATACCAAGACTGACCATCGCTGTAGAGATCACAGCCAAACTTAAAATACCCGGCATTAGAAAGTTGATTCTGCTTCCGCTACTCGTTGGCAAAAAGTCAGTCTGAGAAAAAAATACTAAAAGCATTACGGGTATCACGACAAGCAGTAATAACTGTTCGCCATTGCGTGCCATCACGGTTAATTCTTGACGAAGTTGAGATCTAAAAATTTTCATTGCGCTCCTCGCGATTTAGGCGAGTTGCTGGCCAGACTTCGAAAGATGTCCTCAAGAGTTTGATGTTCGCCTGCCGAATTGAGAAGTTCAGTTAATGGTGCGTTAGCAACCAGGCTGCCATTATGAAACATCAATACATGGTCGGCAACTCTTTGTGCTTCGTCAAGTTCGTGAGTCGCCATAATTACTGCACAACCATCATCGGCAAGTTGTCGCACAATGCCACGAATCAAGTCTCGACCGAAAATGTCGACGCCCGAAGTTGGCTCATCCAAAAAAGCAACTCGTGGCTTGGCCGCGAGTGCAAGCGCCAGTGACAACCGCTGTTTTTCGCCACCCGAAAGTTTGCGCCACGAAGTCTTTTTTTGTCGAGTCAGATCAACTGCGTTGAGCAATTCGTTAGCTGTCGTCCGATTTTCATAGAGATTGCAATAGTGCTGGGCGACTTCAAATACTCGCGCGCTCGGGTAAACCCCACCGTCTTGCAACATCACACCAATTTGCGAATTAATTTTGGCTCGATCTTTTTTAGGATCAAGCCCGAGCACGCTGACTCTGCCACTCGTGGCTGTGCGCACTCCACTGCATACTTCTATCGTGCTTGTTTTGCCGGCACCATTGGAGCCAATTACGACGGTCACTTCGCCAGCCTTTGCATCAAACGAAATGTTGTTGACTGCGCGCAACTGTTTGTAGTCAACGACAAGATCGCGCACGCTGATTGCGACTTTGTGCGACTGAC
>JAPKZT010000204.1 GCA_026393655.1 Actinomycetota bacterium
TCTCTTCGGCGACTTTCTTGTTCCCGATTTCGTCGAGATGTGCCCAGTCGAAAAATGGAGTTGTGTTTAATCCATCTAATATCTTGGTGAAATCTATTATTTTATTAGTCTCGGTCGCATAGCTAACTAGATCATTCTCAATAGCTTTCATGTCCGACCACTTTTTTCGAACTTTGTCAATGTCGCTTGCCTTGGTATAAGTAAATAAATTCGGTTGCAAAATATGGACAAACGTTGCACCATTGTCTTCAACATAGGTACGAGCAAGTTTGTCGAACGCAAACCAATTGTCGGCCACTAATTGTTTTGCTTGAGACCCCAAAAACTCTTGCCCAATGCCACGACTTTCAACATAGACAGTCGGCGCTAGATATCGAATAAACCACGATCTATTTTCAAGTTCCGATAAGAGCTTATTGATTTGCTTCCACGGAGTCTGGTTATTTTTCAAATTCAAACCAAAGTCATAGACCTTCTCAAGATCATTGACCCCGTCGTAAAACACGACAATATCGTCAGGCCCTAGTTTCGGTACTGAATTCAAAATTTTGAACTGATTTTCTATTCGTATTCCTTGAATTCCAAAATTCAGAACATCAACATCAAGCCCATTAGCGAGGATCATCGTTTGCAGTTGACTTGGCACTGTGAGCGAGTCAGGCATTTCGCCACAGAAAATTGTTGAGCCACCAAAGACCAAGATTCGCTTTTTCCGCAAGCCAGTCGAACTAGTCGTTACACGACGACCTTCCCTAATTTTGATGTACTCCCCTTCGAAATTTTTGTGTGTCACAAGGCCATCAGAATTCTCGATGTTGCTTAGTACCAAACCGTGTTCCTCAGCAGGGCTGAGTAGTTCATTTTTTGCTTGCGCAACAGCAAATGCTTCGGAGTCAAGTGCGTCTTTTTTGGCTTGCCAAAGTTCAGTTGCTTTTTGAAAGTAGCCTTTATCTTCAAGTCGTATGAAAAAACTGCTGTCCTGAGACCCTCGGCTGATATCTCTAAAATGAAAAGGTGCCTCAACTAATGAAAATAGTGTTAAAAATACAACAACATTTGCCAAAACAACTCGAGACTTAATTAAATTCGATTTGGGTCTGAGAATTACGAAAATAACTATCCAAATCCAACCAACCCAAATAAACGTGAACATTTCAAACTTGGCAGAAAGTAACAACTTATAGTTTGTAACAATCCAAAAACTAAGCGAAACTGCGAGCGCGCTCACTAGCCATTGTCTCTTCGTGTTGCTAATTCTCAGTTTGACTAAGGTTAAAACAAATAGCGCGAATGCTGAATACAAAGCAATCTCTTTGAGTCAACGACGATAATACATCGCCGGAAACGAAGACAGAATCGCGACGAAACTTGATCGGATTAAAGATCTAAGGTTGAACGATTTCATAGAAATGCTGCGAAGCGTCAATAGATTACTACGCCCGGTGCCGAAATTTAAGTTAACTTTGCGACCGAAGTCTAAATAAGTAGCCAACTAATCACGCGCAACTTTCAACTGTCTAAGGCGCGCGCGATATAGTAATTGAGTTACGTAAGTTCAAAGGGGCTGACAGGTTTCGACGTCAGATTCGATGTTCGAGCGTGCGACTCGAGTTGCTCAGACTCGTAAAACGGGGCAAAAAAATAACTGCCAACAAGCAGTTCGCTCTCGCCGCTTAATTGCGGTCGGAGAGCAATCGTGAGCCGCAAGGTCGCACGGGGCCAATTCACCGCAGCCCGGCAACAGAAGCCAATTCACCGCAGCCCGGCAACAGAAGCGGGGAATGACAGCGAGAAAGAATGCTGACGTCGAGAAAGACCGATGACCGAATGGAAAGTCATTCCGCGACTTGTGCACCTAGTGCATGAGTAGCCGACCCGCCGGTAACGCTGCGTAGCGTTGAAGTGGGAATAGTCGTATCACGGGCGCTCAACGGCTGATGGACGGGGGTTCGATTCCCCCCAGCTCCACTTGAATGCAATTTAATTTGTTACGAATAAATTTTTAACCTGTTTCTGATATCTTCGCACAGTGATAAAAAACCTGGCGTGGGTTACAACTCGCGCGGCTCACGGTCGAGATGAAGATGAGCCAGCGTTAGTTGATGCTCTTGAATCTGCTGGTTGCAAAGTTGACATCGTCGACTGGGACAACAGAAATATCAACTGGTCGCAGTTCGCGCGCGTCGTGCTTAGATCAGCGTGGGACTACCCCGAACGACTCACCGAATTCTTGACTTGGCTTGATCATGTTGCCACAGTTAGTGATGTTGTCAATTCGCCAGCGATAGTTCGATGGAATCTCGATAAAAATTATCTCAGCGAATTAGCAGAAGCCAATATCTCAATAACTCCGACAGTATTTGTGCAGCCAAATTCAGCAGCAACATTTCCTGATGGCGAATTCGTCGTAAAACCTGCAATTGGGGCAGGCAGTCGTGATGCCGCTTCTTACTCTGGTGATCAGCATGAGATTGCAAATATCCATATCGCCAGATTGCATGCCATAGGTCAAACCGTTTTGATACAGCCACTTTTGAAGTCAGTTGCCCAAGATGGTGAGTGGCCACTAGTTTTCTTTGACGGCAAGTTTAGTCATGCCGCAAACAAACGCGTCACCCTGCCCCGCGCCGGAACAGTTGATGATCTGTTCGCCGCTGAAACGAATACTGCGCACATCGCGACTGTGCCTCAAATCAAAGTTGCTCAAGCAGCGATTGATATGGTGTCAAATAAATTTGGGCCACCGACTTACGGTCGAGTTGATTTGGTTCGTGACGACCAAGATAATTTTTGTGTCCTTGAACTCGAGTTAATCGAACCATCACTATTTGTGCATTGTGCTGATGCCAAAGCTGTAGACAGATTTGTTGAAGTTGTGACTCAATAACTAATTTCAATTGCCTAATAGACATCCAGTCTGCGCCAACGTAGATTAGAGACTTATGAAGTTTGCACCAATCTCAGATCGTCTAAGTGGATTAGGCGCCGCCAAGTGGGCAGTTCACGCAGAAGGTCTACATCGAGCAAGTTTGGGCGAGGCAATAATTATGTTGTCAATCGGTGAACCCGATTTACCTCCACCGGCAAGTGTTCTCGATGCAGCCGCATCATCAATGCGTGCGGGCCGAACACGATATGCACACGGTC
>JAPKZT010000025.1 GCA_026393655.1 Actinomycetota bacterium
CGAACCCAGAGCGTTCAAGCATCTCAACGATTACTTCAGGCTTTGGCAAGTAGGCGACACTGCGTGGCAAATATTTATACGCGGCTCGATCTGAGAATATGCCGCCAATTAATGGCACGATTTTGCCGAAATAGATTGAGTTACCAAAGCGGACAAAACTATTAGTGGGCACACTGACATCTAAGAGTGCTACGCGCCCTTTAAATCGCGTGACTCTGGCGATCTCGGTAAAGAAAGCTTGTAGGTTTTCAAGGTTCCGTAGCGCAAAGCCACAGGTGACGCCGTCAACACAAGCATTCGGAAACGGAAGTCGCTGAATATCGGCCTGACTTCTTGGCGAGCCACTTCGGTCAGCCTTTAACATTCCTAGCGAAATGTCCACTGAAATTGCGATTAGTCCAGTTTTTTTGAGTTCGATACAAAGATCACCAGTACCACTAGCAAGATCTAAGACTCGAGAACCAGCGGGCAGAAGCAGTGAATCAACAGTTCGTTTACGCCATTTCGCGTCTAATCCGAAAGTCATTAGGCGATTGACGAAGTTGTATCGCGGGGCGATGGCATCAAACATCTCTTGCACCGCGACAACTTTTTCTGCACCTTGGGGCAGGTCGTTACGATCCCACTTGCGCTTTTGTTCGGTGGATGAATTCATGTCATGCAGACTACGCCAAATTGATAGATATACCGATGACAATTATGTCTCTCTGATCTGCCAAACTGACTAAGGAGATTTTTATGATTGATTTTTCATTTTCACCCGAAGTCGAACAAGTGCGCTTAAAGGTTCGCGAATTTATGGATACTCGGGTTCGTCCTGATTGGGAAGCGACTGACGAAAAAGATCGCGACGCCGTGGTTCGCACGATTGTCAAATTGCGTGGCGTCGCACGCAAAGAATGGAATCTATGGTTGCCGCATATGCCCGCAGAATGGGGTGGCATGGGTCTCGGACCGACCGCAATGGCTGCAGTTTCGGCAGAGGCCGCCAAAGTAAGTATTGGACCGTTTGTGTTAAATGCACAAGCACCTGACGAGGGCAACCAACACACACTTTTGCATTGGGGCACCGACGAACAAAAAGAAAAATATCTTGGACCATTATGCGAAGGCACATCAAGAAGTTGCTTTGCAATGACTGAACCAGAAGTTGCTGGTAGCGATCCAACTGTGATTCAAACACATGCCTATCAAGATGGCGATGAGTGGGTTATAAATGGTCACAAGTGGTTTATCTCTGGCGCACGCGGAGCAAAATTTGCGCTGTTGGTAGCGCGAACCGAAGATGACCCAGATTTGCCTCAGGCAGCGAATTCATGTTTCATTGTTGATATTCCGAGCGAGGGTTTCAATATTGTTCGCGATGTTGAAACAATGTCCGGTGGGCATAATCATTGCGAGATTGAAATCAAAGATCTACGTGTACCGGCTAAAAATATGTTGGGCGGACGTGGGCAGGGGCATCTTTTAGGCCAGTACCGCCTCGGACCAGCGCGATTGGCTCACTGCATGCGTTGGATCGGTCAAGCCGAGATTGCGCTTGACATGATGGTTGACCGCGCACTTAAGCGATATTCACACGGTTCGATACTCGCCGAAAAGCAAGGTATCCAATGGTTGATCTCTGATTCTGCAATGGAGCTTTACCAATGCAAGTTGATGGTCTTGCATGCTGCCTACAAACTTGAAAACGGTCAATCGTTTATATCTGAAGTTTCAATGGCTAAACACTTTGTCGCAAATAGTTTATGGAGAATCATTGATCGTGCAATACAGGTACACGGTGCACTCGGCTACTCAACTGATACGCCGCTAGCGCATATGTTGCAACAGGCACGATGGAGCCGCTTCGCAGATGGCGCTGATGAGATTCACCAAATGCGAATCGCGCAACGCACCATTGCTGCATACAAAGATCATGGTTCGACTAAAACAGCGACAGGAGATTTACCGTTATGAGTTCGGCAAAGCAACACATTACTTTCGGTGTTTTTATTCCACAAGGTTGGAAGATGGAACTGATAAGTATTGCTGACCCGGTAGCGAAATGGCAGAAAACAATTGAGGTGGCACAGCTTGCCGAAAAACTTGGCTACGACTCAATTTGGGTTTACGACCATTTTCACAATGTTCCGCGACCAGCCCATGAGACAGTTTTTGAATGTTGGACAGTAATGGCTGCTATCAGCCAGTTGACGACAAAAATTCGGCTCGGTCAGATGGTTGGTTGTAATTTGTATCGCGAACCAAGTTTGCTAGCAAAAATCACATCGACTCTGGATGTAATTTCTGGCGGTCGTCTTGACTGGGGAATCGGTGCCGGATGGTACGAAAATGAGTGTCGCGGCTATGGATTTGATTTTCCAGAGCCAAAAGTGCGAATTGCGATGTTGCGCGAATGCGTTGAAATTGTGCGCTCAATGTGGACTAACGAAGAAACGACATACGAAGGCAAGCACTACAAAATGGTTCGCGGTAATTGCGATCCGAAGCCATTGCAAAAGCCTCATCCGCCAATTTGGATTGGTGGTGGCGGCGAGCAACTAACTCTTCGTGTAGTTGCTCGATACGCGGATTATTCAAATTTCGGTGGAACCCCTGAGGAGTTCGCACACAAAATTGAAATTTTAAAAGGACATTGTTTAGCAGTCGGTCGTGACGAATCTGAGATTCAAAAAACCTGGTCACCCGATGTATTCATTCGTCGCACCGAGAAAGAATTGAAAGCACAAGGCTCTCGCAGTTTGCGTGGTGATGCTTTTGACGATTGGCAAAATGCGAATCTAGTCGGCACGGTAGAGCAAGTTACCGAGAAGGTTCAAAAGTACATCGACTTGGGTTGTAGTGGCTTCATCCCGTGGTGCGCAGATTATCCAAGTACTGAGACTGTCGAACTATTCGCCGAAGTTATGAACAACTTTCGCTAAAGATTTCTAAAAACTAATTATGTTTACAGGTAGTACCTGAAAACAACTTCGGCCACGCAAGATGGCTTTTTGGCGTTCTCGATTTCAAAAGTAGTTTCAAGTGTTACTTGAACACCACCAGTCACGTCTTCAACTGAGAGAAGCTTGACTCCCGCGCGTAACTTTGAGCCAACTGGTACTGGGGATGGAAAGCGAACCTTGTTAGTGCCATAGTTGACACCCATTGCCACACCTTCAACACCAAATATTTGTGGAAGAAACACAGGTCCCAATGACAGCGTTAGATAACCATGAGCAATCGGTCCACCGAAAGGGCCAGCCTTAGCACGCTCAACATCGATGTGAATCCATTGATGATCACCGGTTGCATCTGCGAATCGATTTACTTGGTCTTGTGTGATAGTCAAATAATCTGAATAACCGAGGTGGTTGCCAACTAACGATTTAAGTTCGTCGACACCTTTGATGATGAGTCTTGTCATAGTTAAAGTTTGGCAGATTCGGCCACTTGCGATCTAATTGGTGATCTAATTGGTGATCTAATTGGCGAGTGCTTGATTTATCTAGCGATACCAGATTCGTTGATGAGATCTACTCTGCGTATGTAGCAGTAATGCGCACAAAGCGATCTCAAAAATCAGGCTCGTTGTGTTGCCGCCGCTGATCTTGCTATAAACACTTAGTTGCCCGCCTGCGCGACTGGCAAGATCACTCAGCGCCCAATAGCGAAGCACGAAAGGTGAGAAGGCAGCCGCGATACCAAATTTATATCCAAGTTTTCGATCGTTAGCCATCAGTAAGCCACCAAAAACATGCAGAGCGACTGTAGCTAATCCGATAACAAAACCAAACCAATACCGATCGCGAATGTATCCGAGATAGTCATTGCGATCTACAACGCTCATCAATGCGAAAAACCATTCAGGTAAAGCAACATCGTTGCGATCTGTAATGTCTGCGGTTGCATTCGGTCGAACCATTTACGCCAGTCAATGTTTAGCACTATTCAATTGTGGCAGATCTGGCAATAAATAATCGGTAGCCTTCTGTCGTGCGGACGGCGTTTATATCTCTTGTTGGAAGACCCAATGTTGGCAAGTCAACACTGTTAAATGCATTAATTGGCAAGAAGATCAGCATTGTCTCGGATAAACCACAGACCACGCGCACAAGAATTCGCGGCATCGTAACAACCGCTGACACGCAGTTGGTATTCGTGGATACGCCTGGGCTGCATAAAGCAACTACTGCGCTAGGCGAACGAGTTAACGCCACGGCACTCGAGTCAATGCGCGACGTTGATGTTGTTTGCCTTGTGCTTGACGCAACTCAAACAGTTGGTACTGGCGATAAATGGGTTAGCGAGCAACTTGATGTTTCAAAGGCGATTGTCGTATTGAATAAAACAGACGCTGTTTCTTCGGCCAAGATCTTGGCACAACTTTCGGCGGCGTCATCGCTGGGTGCTGCTGAATACTTCCCGGTGTCTGCGAAAACTGGTGAAGGAGTTGAAGCGCTGTTGTTGGCTTTGCGGCTAAGAACTGTAGAGGGAGATGCAATGTTTCCGGCTGAAATGGTATCTGAGACACCGCAGGCGCAATGGATCGCCGAACTCGTGCGTGAGCAACTGTTGGCAGTAACACGAGATGAGTTGCCTTATTCAATAGCCACGAGAGTGACAGAGTGGGAATGGCCACGAGTGCGATGCGAGATTGTTGTCGAACGCGAAAGTCAAAAAGGAATGGTCATCGGTAAGTCCGGACAAGTATTGAAAAAAGTTGGCATTGAGGTTCGTAAACAAATGCCTGAAGGTGCTTATCTTGAACTATTCGTTGTCGTTGATAAAGATTGGCAACATCGCGCAGAACGTGTTGAACGACTTGGTTACTAGCTTTAGTAGCTTGTCTAGCCGTTGCGGTCGGCGAGTAATGAGATGTAGTCGTCGTAACTGACTGCGTCGCCTGGTTTACTCAGATCGCCTCGCCCACGTGGCACTGCGATCGAAACGCCGTTAACACTAAATTTTGCTTGACCGATACCAGGTCGACTTGTAAACGTGAGTACAAGTTGAGCAATTGCTAAACGCTGATCAATTGGTGAAAGTCCGGCTAATAAGAAATTGTTTGCATCGATTACGACGATTCCCTTTGTGACATTGATTTTGGCCTGAAGCGATGACGCGATAGCGCTACGTAATCCCGAGCCTGCGTCGCCTGAAGGTGGGCCAGAAACCAGAGCCGAGAGTACTTGAGTTGTTGTAGCCGGACTTACGATTTGAATTTTGGTAGCCACAAGCCGATTGGCGATAATGAAGTAAAGATCGACTGTCTCGTTAACAATCTCAGACACGGCATTTTTTGGATTTGATCCAGACTCATTCGCGTCTAGTTCTACTGGTATGGTCGTCGTGGTCGTCGTAGTTGATGTTGCATTTAGTTCAAATGGGATATCCGCGTCTGGAATTTGAACGAACTCGCTTGATGTAGGTACTCCGCAAGAACTAGTGAAAATGATCAGTGACAAAACAAGAACTGACCTTGGGCCGAATTGATTTTTCAGAGTAGGAATTTTTTTTATCATGACAATTGCGACGTGTGTGTATCGAAAGGCGATTTTCTAGCTATTGAAACCATGAATCTGGCACCGCCAGAGCCACTTGTTTCAACCCACGCTTTACCGTGTAAAGCACGAGCATGTTCTTGAACTATTGCAAGCCCTAATCCACTACCAGTGCTATTTCGTGATGACGTACCGCGTGCAAATCTTTCAAAAATTCGATCGCGTTCACTCTGCGCGACTCCAACGCCTTGATCTTCAATACTGATGATCAACTGATTTTGGTCGCCGGTTACTAATATTGCCGTTGCCCCGCCAGCATGATCACGAGCATTTTCAAGTAGATTCAGCACTATCCGCTCAATTCTTCGGCGATCCAAAACGATCTCGTCACGTGAATCAAGAGTAGACGTAAAATTTACATCGATAAATCCATGCCGTGTTGCAACCTGTTGAACGAACTTTGCAAGATCAATGGTTTCCTCGTTAGATGTTCCTGCACCGGCATCGAGTCGAGAAAGTTCAAGCAAATCTAAAACTGTACGATCAAAACGACGCACTTGTGTTGCAATTATGTCAAAAGCCTGTTGATTTCTTTCGCTAAGTTCGTCGCGCCGTGCTTGAAGCACTTCAATGGCAGCCGCAAGAGCAGTTACCGGTGATCTAAGTTCATGGCTGACATCGCTAGCAAATCTTGTCTCACGTTGAATTCGAGATTGCACCGCGTCAACCATGTTGTTAAACGAAGTCGCTAGTGCACTGCGTCAACCATGTTGTTAAACGAAGTTGCTAGTCGCGCAAGTTCTGGATCTGTCTCGTCAGCTAATCGAATGTCAAGCCCACCAGATGCAATGTCTGTTGCCACGGAAGTTACCCGTCTGAGCGGGCGAAGCACTCGATTACTAATACTTAACCCGAGAAGACCGGCTGTAAGTGTGATCAATAGAACACCAAGAGTCAAAGTGTTTCGAATCGTTGACAATGTTTGAGCAACATCACTTAACGGAAACGCCTCAAAGTATTGTGCGTCGATTGCCTTTACGTTTACGCCAACGGCTTCATAAGGTTCTCCGTCAAACAAGAAACGCTGTCGACCGGTAACTCCTGACAAAGTTTTAGCAACGAATTGAGTCGGCATATTTGACTGAGTAAATCGAAGCGGCTCTTGCGGATAAAAAGAATCAGATTCACCAAGATGGAGTACTGCGTAACCGCCACGCTCACTACGAATATTTGACATCAAATCTCCGGCATCGCTTGAATTCAGTGAAATCACAGTGCGCACAAGTTGAGCGTTATTGAATGCCTGACGAGTAGCAAATTCTGTTCTTTGTTTGAGTAGATATGTGCGTGTTGATGCATAAGTAACAATGCTGAGAGCGAGAGCCGCAGCAAATGAGGCAAGACTAAAATATAAAATCATTCGTCCACGAAGACCGCGCCAGTTGCGCAGATTAGCGCTGATCGATGCTCGCGAGATCACAAGTCGGGTATCTGGAGTTTGTGTCACGTCTTAATCATTGCGGATTGCCGTTAAACCCCCACCGACGGGAGTCAAGGGGGAGCATGACTTCCCGCCGGTGTGTTAACTAGATACTGCTGTCTCGATATGACAAATCTCGTTCGAAAGTGTGCTTTTTATGTAACAATTTCAATTGTTGAGGCAGAATATGAGTCATGCAGCGGCTTTTATTTATCGAAGATGATCATCACATCAGGGCCGCATTAAAGCTTGCGCTTGAAGACGAGGGCTACGAGATCATCGAGGCTGCCGATGGTTTGAAGGGTATGTCGGCGTTTGAATCAACTTCGGTAGATCTGGTTTTGCTTGACTTACGGTTGCCAGATCTGTCGGGGTTTGAAGTTTGTCGCATGTTGCGCGCAAAAAGCCTAGTTCCGATAATTATCGTCACTGCGCAAACAGACACTCATGATTTAGTGGCAGGGCTTGAAGCTGGGGCCGACGATTA
>JAPKZT010000303.1 GCA_026393655.1 Actinomycetota bacterium
GTCTCAACAAACACAACATATTCCAATGGCGTCGCCGTATCTTGGCTCGTAGTTCCTCGTATCGGTCGCGCCGAAATACCTTCAACGAGACCTCCTGTGGCAGGAGAATAAGTCCCTTTGTCAGTAGTGATTGACCACTGATTGTCAGTTGACTTAATCACGAGCGTAGAATTTTTTACCTTTGTTGAGGTGGCGCAAAATGGACACACCGAATTAATTCGTGAATCCAGCGAGGTGAGATCAAGACTTCCCGCGCCACCTGTCCATGCTTTGGGATCATTTGCAGGATCCTTACCAGAAAACGAAAACTTCCATGTTTCAGCCTTCAAATCAATCTCTACATAACGATCTTTACCCGGCCAATTTGAGTCATATATGTGGACGATTACATAATCTGGATCAGTAAATTCAACCGCATACGGCAAAATTGCGTGCCCACCGATTTTTGAATAAACCCCCATCGAATAATTCACTGAACCTGTCTGAAACGAGGCACCCAAAGCATCAACAATTTGTCGCAAAGATTTTTTTTGCCAACTAAGAGTTTCCTTTTGAGCCCCTGCCAAGAACTGCGTGGCGAATGCCTGAAAAATTTCGTGAGTTGTTTCACCCTTATTTTCTAACTTCACAGTCACTGGGCTCAAACCACTGTTGAACCGCTTTGATGCTTCTACAACCAAACCTTCACAATGCCCGGGAGCACGAGCCTGGTTAACCATGCGAGCCCAAGCCGCGGCCTCAGCAATTGGCTCACACGGATTCGCCACTCCATCAACACAAACTTCGGCACCAAACATTGCAAATAAATCTGAGCCATCAAATTGCTCTTGGGTTGAAGTTGATTCAAAGTTCGGAAACGAGTAACCATCGGACGCAGGCACAAGAGCAGTAGCAACTGGCTCAACTAACTTTGGTGCACTCTGCGAACTTCCTCCAAACACGCCACAAGACGAGGCAACAAAAACTAGAGTCGCAAGCGATAAATAGGAGGAGCTTTTTTTCACAGCGTAGAACTTACCAAAAATGTAACCGAGTCAAGCGAAACTACCCCCGTTCAATGGGTAAATAAATGATGAACACTAGAGTTGCCCGATGAATACGAACATGAAATGGGTGACCTGGGATCAAGCGGCGATCACTGCACTTATCTGTTTTGTAGTCACCATGCTTTTGCGTCGACTGCCAACAACAAAATGGCGCGCACGAATTATTCCGGTGACAACCGAACTGAGTTTGATTTCTGCGCTCTACACGCTTTGGCGACTGGCGATGAAACTATCGCTCGATCAACCCAGTGGAGCAATTGAGCGCGCTCGACAAATTAATCACTTTCAACATTGGCTGCACATGCCTACCGAACTTTCGTTGCAACAATTTGTTTTGCGATACGACTGGTTGGCTCAGGCGACAAATTTTTACTATGCGGTGTTTCATGTGCCGGCAATGATTTTGTTTCTTGTTTGGATATTTATTCGTCATAGAGATAAATACCCGCGTTGGCGCAGCAGTTTGGCAATGCTCACGGCCGCATGTCTAGTGATTCGATATGTACGTGTTGCCCCGCCGCGCTTTCTGCCCGAACTGGGATACATCGATCTTGCAACCCGCTACGGGCTATCGGTCTACGGGCCAGTTGGCACCGGTGTTTCAGATCAATTTGCGGCAATGCCGTCGATTCATGTTGGCTGGGCGGCAATTGTTTCGCTCGGCATCGTGTTTTCATCCACTAGTCGCTGGCGCTGGATATATCTCTCGCACCTACTTATAACGGTGCTCGCGGTCTCGGCGACGGGCAATCATTGGTGGCTAGACGGTGTCGCTGCGATCGCAATACTTGGCTTGGCACTAGTCATTGACAGATTCGTTCGAAACATTACGAATAAAGACCCAACGCTAAACTTTTCAAATGGTGGTCAATCAAGTAATTGACATTCATGCACACATATTGGTTCCTGGCGTAATGGGATCATGCGGTGCAGCCGGGCCCGAGATGGGATTTCGCGATAACGGCAACGAATTTTTTCGCGCTGGTGACTACGTTTTAGAAAATGTCAAATTTAATAACAGTCCATTTTCTGTTCCACAAAAACGAGTTGAGAAAATGGCACTACTCGGAATCGATCTACAACTCGTATCGCCTAATCCGATTACTTATTTTTATCATCAACCTGCTCGTTCGGGTATCGAATTCAATAAGAAGCACAATGATGAAGTTGCGGCAATCTGTCGAGATCACATTCAACTAATTGGTGCTGCTGCGCTTCCACTGCAAGACCCAAAGGCTGCATGCGAAGAATTACACCGAGCAGTTTCTTCGCTGGGCATGGTCTGCTCATACATCGGCACCGACGTTAATGGTGTTGCGCTTTCTGACCCACGATTTGAAGACCTATGGTCAGAACATGAGCGACTCAATGTTCCTGTTGTTATTCACCCAGGCCCACGAGGCACTTATCAGACACCTGATAATTTTTTCAACAAATGGGAGCTAGATGTTATTTATGGCTTTGCGATTGACGAAGGTCTTGCGGTTTCGCACTTATTGTTTGCAGGTGTGCTTGATCGACATCCAAAATTAAAAGTTCACATCGCTCATGGTGGTGGCTTCGCGCCGTATCAAAAAGGTCGATTGCAGGCTGCCCTCGAAAAACGACCATTCGGTAAAGGTCTGCTCAGTCGGCCATTCGACGAACAATGGGCGCAGTTAAGTTTTGATACGGCCGTGCATCGCAGCGACGCATTGCAATTTCTAGTCGACACCGAAGGATGCGACAGAGTTCTTCTCGGCTCAAACTTCGGCGGCTGGGATGCAGAAGACGGATATCGACAAATGGTTGAACAATTAGATATTTCAGAAGATGATGTGAATAAAATTTTGGGTGGAAACGCGAAGAGAATTTTTAATCTTTAATTTTTATGCCTTTAGAAAACACAGACCTCTATCACATCGCATGGGTGGTGGATGATCTCGAGTTATCAATGAAAGCATTTGGCTCAACCGGGTTGCAATGGGCAACACCAACAATCCGCACTGTCAAAGTACAAACACCAACGACAGCGATAACTGAATTTTCAATTTTTGTTACTTATTCAATTCATTCTCCAATGCATGTCGAACTTATTCAAAAGTGTCCTGGCTCGCCTTGGGGTCATGTACCCAATGGCGGCCCGCATCATCTCGGATGGTGGTCACACGATTTCAAAAAGTCAATTAACGATCTCGTTAGTGAGGGTCACAAACTTGAATCGTGGATGGTCGACTCAGATGGGCAGCCCGCCCGCTTCGCATACTTTCAAAATCCTCTAGGTCAAAGAATTGAAATTGTTGACATCGCTGCCCGACCGCAACTTCAAGCTTGGTGGGCAGGAATGCAATACCCCTGAAACTCGCCGAGTTGAACCCTTTTGAAACCATTGAGTTGAAACGTGCGCCGATTTAACTCCTATATATATGTATCCTTATCTCACTTCAACAAAGGAGAATCCCCTTGCAGGCGGTACTGATTAGCGGCGGAAATGTAATTGACGGCACCGGTTCACAGCCCCAGCCGAATACCGATGTATTAATTGAGGGCGACAGGATTGTCGCTGTTGGCAAGAACCTCGTAGTTGAAAAATCTAGTGAGCGCGAAGTCCGACGTGTTGATGCAACCGGATTAACAGTTATGCCTGGGCTAATTGATGCACACACCCACATCACGCTTGGTGAACCTCGAACCAATGATGAGCTTTTTATGCATCGCGACCCAGCAACTGCTGCAATTCTCGCCGCCTACAACGTCAGAAAGGTTTTGCGAGCCGGCGTAACTTCAATGTTTGATGTTGATGGCATCTTCAACATCGGGCCGGCACTTCGCGATTCAATTAATGCTGGCATCGTTGAAGGCCCAACAATGAAATCTGGTTCATATGCATTGATGACTGCAGTTGGCGGAACAGCCGGCAAACTGATCCCTGATTCTGGCACTGCCGGATATGCCGAAGTCGTTCGTAACAAAGAAGAGACTGTGCTCGCTGTGCGTCGTCAAGTTAAAGACGGAGCAGACTGCATAAAGATTCACGTCACTGGTTCGATCCCTACACGGTCGGGCGAGATACAAGTCTGGACTCGCGAAGAGTTGAAAGTTGTTTGCGATACAGCGCACGATTTAGGTGTGCGAGTAACAGCACACTGTCGTGGCGACAAAGCAACTCTTGATTCTGTGATGGCTGGTGTCGACATTATTTGGCATGCATCGTTTCTTGGTGATGCATCGCTTGAAGCAATCATCGACAAGAAAGTTCCTGTTGGGCCGGTGTTTACATTTCTTGCGAATCTTTCGGAGTTCGGGCATAAAGCCGGTGCAACATCTTCAGCAAAATCAATCTTCGCCGGAGAACTTGAAAACAC
>JAPKZT010000114.1 GCA_026393655.1 Actinomycetota bacterium
CAAATTCTTTAAGTGTTTGAACCGTACCAATGTCTTAGGTCATAGCGCAAGTCAGAAACTTGTTCACGATGCGTACCAATTTGAGTACTGTCGTGGTGTGCAACAAGTTGAGTCGCCTGCCGGCAAATGGCGTAATTACCTTATGGGTTGGGGCATTCCTGAAAACATACTTGAGCAAGCACCCCAATCTCCGTGGGTTCATCCCCCTGAAAGTTTTAAACCTGTTATTGATCTCACGCTTGCGACACCAAGTTGGTTGCGGGCAAGAGAAGCACTTGATGCATGTCAATCAGGTTCGCAAATTCTTGACATTGGTTGTGGCGGTGGACGTGGATCGCTCGGTCTTGTACCACCCGCAGTTCGCATAATCGGCGTCGACCAACAGCAGACAATGCTTGATTTGTTTGCCAAAGAAGCGACTTCACGCTCTATTGAATTCGCAACAATTAAGGGTCCGTGGCCAGACGTCGCTGAGCAAACACCGATCTGCGATGTTGTTGTCTGTCACCACGTTTTTTTCAATGTTGCCGAGTTGCAACCTTTCGTTCTGCAACTGGCATCGCACGCACGGCGACGAGTTGTAGCCGAGATTCCGATGTATCACCCACTGTCAAATCTTTCGCTTGCCTGGAAGCAATTCTGGAACCTCGACCGACCGAAAAGTCCGACAGCATTTGACGCCGCTGAGGTGATACGCGATCTCGGTATTGATGCGCACATTGAAACCTTTGAAATGGATGACCCGAAAACTGGTGTATCCGACCTTGATGTTGAACATACGCGAATCAGACTCTGCCTAGATAAATCGAGCGACCCAGATGTGCGTGAATTTCTAATTAATCGCGACCGATCACCAAGAACTATCGCGACTATATGGTGGGATACGAATAATGAGAATATGGGGAGTAATGGGGAGTAATGAATAGCCATCCATGGAATAAATCATTTGTGTGGCAAAACCACACGGCCACGAGTGGTGAACTCACCCAAACCCAGATTGACCAATTTGATAACGATGGCTATGTAGTAGTCAATGACATTTTCACATCGGTTGAACTAAAAGAACTCGTCGAAATCACTGACGCTGCACAAGCGGAGGCTGCTGCATTTTTAGCAGCGCAACCAAACAAACGAATCGCAATCTCAGAAATTGGTGCGATAACTTTTGCTGCCCAAATTGCCAGCCGTAAACCAGAGATTTGCAAATTCGTTAAAAACACAAAAATCATGGGGGCATGTCGCGACCTTATAGGTCCTGACGTGCGGATGTACCACGATCAAGCGGTTTACAAACAGATCGAAAAGCCACGTCGGTTTCCGTGGCATCAAGACAACGGCTATTTGTTCGTAGAACCTCAGCACTATTTGACATGTTGGATTGCACTCAACGATGTGACTATCGAAAATGGTTGCCCGCAAATTATCTCAGGGCTTCACAAAAACGGAACTCTCTCGCACTACTTTGTGCCGACTCTTGGCTACGAATGCTTCGAAAATCCACCATTTACACCAGTCGTTGCCGAGATCAAAGCTGGTGGTGCAGTTTTCTTTTCGTCACTAACCCCGCATCTCACTGGGCCAAACAATTCAAACGATGTGCGCAAGGCATACATCGTTCAATATGCGCGACATGATGCTGTGGTTCTTGAAGGCAATGCTGCCGATGGTGCGCCAACCGGTAGTCACACGATTGCGAGCGAGCCTCGGGGAATAGCCGTGATCGAATCAGGCCAAATCTGCGCTAATTAATTTAGCTGGGTATTCAAAAGCGCTTCTTGGGCGCGAATATTGCGCATTGCTTTATCTGAAAAATACTTGCCGTGCGTTCGAGCCATCATCTCTTCAGACCGCGAACACAGCAACACAATCTCAATGTTGTCATCAGTGTTTGGTTGTTCAAGTTCATGAAGTCTTATAGATGCTTGCCGACCTTCTTCGTCAGTAAAGCGGTCGATGCCTAAAAGCAACCCTTCTCTCCGCGCATATTGAACAATAACAATCACGCCCATGATCTTAATCCCCAGTCGGTATTAGAAATTAGTGAGTTAATTTCCTTCACTAGTTGCTTTAATCCGTTGAGTTCTTCTAAGTTTTCATAATTTACCCAACCAATTTTTTGAGACGTAATACC
>JAPKZT010000107.1:0-518 GCA_026393655.1 Actinomycetota bacterium
ATCAAAATCATCAAACTTTTTGGCGTATTCGAATAACGCAGCATCACCCCGAAGTCGAACATCATCAATTATCGGCTTCACTGTTTCAATTGCCGAGTCAAGTCGTGAGTTGTTTCGAGATAACAACTCGCCCGCTTGATCGATGTCAATTATCCGCAACATCAAACAACAATCTTGTTAAGTGGATATTCGACGATGCCATGTGCGCCGGCTGCTTTTAATCGCGGAATAATTGTTCGTACTGTTGTCTCGTCCAAAATCGTATTCAATGCCAACCAGTTCTGATCAGCCAGATTAGAAATTGTTGGCGTCTTGAGTGCAGGAAGTACACCAAGAATCGCATCAAGATTTTCTCTTTCAACATTGAGCATTAACCCGACTTTGCCCATTGCATTAATTGCTCCTTCAAGCAACATTTTGATATCTAGCATCTGCTGACGCTTTACTGGATCTGACCATGACTTTGTGTTGGCTATGAACTGCGTGTTTGACTCAATCACAGTTTCAACTATGCGCAG
>JAPKZT010000107.1:551-8258 GCA_026393655.1 Actinomycetota bacterium
GCTGATGCTTTACTGGATCTGACCATGACTTTGTGTTGGCTATGAACTGCGTGTTTGACTCAATCACAGTTTCAACTATTCGCAGATTGTTTGCTCGTAACGACGAACCGGTTTCAGTAACTTCAACAATCGCGTCAGCCAAAATCGGTGGCTTGACTTCAGTAGCTCCCCAACTGAATTCAACTTTTGCCTTGACGTCATTTTTCTGCAAATAACGCAGTGTTGTTTGCACAAGTTCGGTAGCAATTACTTTGCCCTCGAGATCTTTGACCGATTGAATAGGCGAAGATTCGGGCACCGCGAGTACCCAACGCACTCGACCAAAGCTTTGTTTGGCATAAACCAGATCAGCCACCGACTCAACTTTTGCTTCACTTTCAGCAATCCAGTCTTGCCCCGTTAAACCTGCGTCGAG
The DNA here is from genome assembly GCA_026393655.1 of Actinomycetota bacterium. Lineage (GTDB taxonomy): Bacteria > Actinomycetota > Acidimicrobiia > Acidimicrobiales > Ilumatobacteraceae > BACL27. Next base: position 967 of record JAPKZT010000107.1, read on the forward strand.
AACTCCATCCTCCACGTAACGGGCCATCTCTTGGGCACGAATCAACATGCATTCAATATTCGGATCGTCAATCGCCGGAAAATATGAACGGCTATTCACGGTGATCTGAAACCCAGCCCTGCGAAATAAATCAATCGTCGCAGACTCCAAACTTCCCTTCGGGATACCGAGTTTCAGTATTGGCTTGCTGGTTGTCTTTTGTGGTTGGGTATTACTCATGATTTTCCTCCATATACGTTCTCGGGTGAGAAGACTTTTTCTGAATTAATTGTCCAGTCTGATTCTTGCCAAGTACGAAAGAAGCAACTTTCATAACCTTCGTGGCACACACCTGGTCCGAGCGGCTCGACCAAAATCAGCAGCGTGTCGCGATCGCAATCTGTCGAAATCGATACGACATTTAGTTTGTGCCCTGATGACTCGCCTTTTAGCCAAATACGATTTCGCGACCGACTAAAGAACACGACACAGCCTGTCTCGCGCGTCATTGAAAGTGCCTGATCGTTCATGAACCCGAGCATGAGAACTTGCAGAGTCTTCGAATCTTGAATTACTGCTGGTACTAATCCACCTAGCTTCTTAAAATCAATTTCTTGTAGTTTTTCTATGCTCACTTATTTCTCCTTAATATTTTGGGTACAAATAAAAAACCCGCCGGACGAACCGACGGGCTGAACTTCGAAAATTAAATTTGAAGCGTTACAACTGAGCCCGTCGTGTCACGTGATGCACGTGATGATGATTGTGATGGGCGACGATTGCAGAGTTTTTCACTGCCTGCACCATACCCTCTCGGCTAATCAATCTCCAACTAACTAGGCTTCGCTCCATAAATATTTTCAATAAATCAACAAATGACCACAATCAAGTCTTCAATCTCGAGACTGATCCATCGGCCCCACGTAAACAGCGGGCTAGTGCACCGCATTGGGTTGGACTTATTGCGGGGTTACTGTCAGCTGGTCTAGCAGTTTCGGCTGCCACATTTATCGCTGTTCTGATCAATGTCGACACGCCAATTAATGCTGTGGGTTCAGAGTTTATTGACCACACTCCAAAGTGGCTGAAAATTTTAGCTATTCAATTATTTGGGACGAGCGACAAAGTTGTACTTAAGGTCGGCATGATCTCAACTATTGCCGGGTTCGCACTTGTCAGTGGGGCTATTGCACGACGCAATCGAAATCGTGGTCTCATGATGATCGCCTTGTTTGGATTATTGGGTGGCGCTGTTTCTTCAAATCGACCTTCACAATCTGTCATTGCTTTTATCCCCTCTCTATTTGGAGCGGCGATTGGATGTTGGGCACTTTCAAAATTGTCTACTTTTATTTCTCAACACGATCGACCGATTAAAACACCTGGCGAGTCACGCGCACCCCTTGGATGGGATCGCCGTCGGTTTATCTCTACTGCAAGCAAAACCGTATTGATATCTGGGATATTTAATGCGGTCGCAAGCAGGCTCGAAAACAACAAGATTTCAGATATTCGCAATTCGGCACCAGAGTCGCTGCCAGAAGTCTTGACTAACAAAATTTTGACGAGTACAGATACTCCGTTAGGCACGCAAATATTTAACGAGACACCATTCATCACGCCAAATCAAGACTTCTATCGAATTGATACTGCGCTCTCGCTGCCACGTATCAACATCAAAACATGGAAACTAAACATTGGCGGAATGGTGAAAACCCCCCTAACGCTTTCGTATCAAGATCTACTTGCACGGCCGATGGTTGAGCGCACGATCACAATCTGTTGCGTTTCCAATGAAGTCGGTGGGCCATATATCGGTAATGCGGTTTGGCAAGGCGTGCTTCTCGCTGATCTACTCAATGAAGCAGGTGTAGATCCGCGGGCAGAACAAATATTTGGTACGAGTGTCGATGGTTGGACATGCGGATTTCCAGTTGGTGCAGCATTTGACGGGCGCGACGCGATGATCGCAATCGGCATGAACGGTGAGCCAATTTCACTCGAACATGGTTACCCCGCTCGAATAATAATTCCTGGACTTTATGGATACGTCAGTGCGACGAAGTGGGTACAAAGTCTTGAACTGACAATGTGGAGTCAAGCCGAAGGATATTGGGTGCCACTTGGTTGGTCGCGCGATGCACCGATAAAGACACAGTCACGAATTGATGTGCCACGTCGAGATGAAAAAGTTTCTGCTGGCAAAATTGCAATCGCTGGTGTGGCATGGGCGCAATATCGGGGTATCGAAAAAGTTGAAGTTCGTATTGACTCTGGAGAATGGAAACTTGCGACTCTTGCACTCGATTTCAGTGATGACACTTGGCGCCAATGGAAATATGAATATGATGCCAAGCCTGGCGAATATCAAATTCAAGTTCGCGCTACAGATAAAACTGGCGAGACTCAAACCGAAGAAGTCAGCCCCCCAGACCCAGACGGTGCCACCGGTTATCACACCAGAACTTTAAAAGTAATTTAAATTCTAAAACCGAACTTAAGTTAGGTCGGCTGGGGTTTGGCGCTCGTTGAGATGCAAGTCGGTACCCGTGTACGGATGGGCGAGAGCAACTTCTTCATTCAACTCAACACCAAGACCTGGTTCTTTAGACGGAATGACATAACCGTTTTCAAACTGAATTGGCTTCTTCAAAATCTTGGCGTGAAAACCACCCCAGTCTTGAATGCTTTCAAGAATTAAGAAGTTTGGAGTGCAAGTGCTCAACTGAATATTCGCCGCGCCTTCAATCGGTCCGCAATAAAGATGCGGAGCAATCTGTGCATGATAAGTCTCAGCGATGGATGCAATCTTTTTGCCTTCAAGAATGCCTCCACAACGACCAGTCGCCAACTGAATAATTGACGCACCACCGACGCGTAGCAAATGTGCGAACTCATATTTTGAAGTGAGTCGTTCACCAGTTGCAATTGGAATACTCGTGTGCGCTGCAACTTTGGCCATTTCTTCAGGCGCATCAGGCGGAATCGGCTCTTCGAACCACATTGGGTCGTATGGCTCAAGTTGTTTTGCTAAACGAATTGCGCCAGACGCTGTGAACTGACCGTGTGTGCCGAACAAAATATCAGCACGATTTCCGACTGCTTTGCGAATCGCTGCAACCATTCGCACACTGCGATCAATTGTTGCAAGCGATGGTTGACGTCCGTCATAAACCGAATAAGGGCCAGCTGGGTCAAGCTTCACAGCAGTGAAACCGCGCTCGACTTCGCGAACCGCAGCCTCGGCCGCGAGATCCGGATCGCTGTAAAGCGGATGATCAGAGTGCGCATCAAACTCATGTGATGGATATAAGTACGTGTAGCAACGCAACCGGTCGTGAACTTGACCGCCAAGCAACTCATAAACCGGTTTGCCTGTGTCTTTACCGCAGATATCCCACATCGCCATTTCTAAACCACTCACGACTCCAGCCGTGCTGAAGTCTGGGCGGTGCGCAAAACCTGAACCATAGGTGCGTCGCCACATTTTTTCGATGTGAAACGGATCAGTGCCGAAAATATAACGCTCGAACATGTCTTCGGCGACTTTGCAAACTATTTGTGGTGAGTAAGTCGCGGTATAAATCTCACCGATGCCAGTGACGCCAGTATCAGTAGTCAGTTTCACGAAAATAAAATAACGACCACCCGTGCGCGGTGGCGGATTACCAACAACAAACGTCTGAATTTTTTCAATTTTCATGACCCCACCGATCTATTTGTGAATTTTAAATCTCTAGAAAACAATCACATTTCGCAATGCATCGCCACGCTTTACGGCTGCGATTGCTTCATTGATCTCTTCTAAAGGATAAGTCTTCGTCACAAGTTCGTCTAGTTTGAGACGACCCTGTTCGTAAAGCGAAATTAGGTTTGGGATGTCAACTTGAATTCGAGCCGAGCCCATTTTTGATCCAAGAATATTTTGACTGTATGCAGCCATCGTGCCCGGGTCAATTTCTGACATCACACCATTGGCTGGCATGCCGACAAGAACAACCGTGCCCGACTTTGCAAGCAGACCATACGACGAGTCAAAAGCCTGTTTAGCACCAACAGTTACGAACACATAATCTGCACCGCGGCCGTCGGTGATCGCTTGCACTTGCTTTGCGACATCCTCTTTGCCCGAGTTGATGCCATGTGTTGCACCAAATTTTTTGGCTGCTTCAATTTTCGAATCTGAAAGATCAACAGCAATGATTGATCGAGCACCACTCACGCGAGCACCCTGCACCGAGTTCAAACCAACACCGCCAGCACCAATAACGACCACATGACTACCTGGCTCAACTTTTGCCGTGTTTGTGACTGCACCAAAACCAGTGATCACACCACAAGCAAGAAGCGATGCGCTCGCTGCCTTAATGTCTTTCGCAATCACCACGACTTGAGAATCATGAACAACTACATACTCAGCAAAACTACCGGTGCGCATCGCTTGCACGATTGACTCACCTGACTTAGATGTCAACGGACTCTTTGCATCAAGCGGAAACGAAGTTTCACAAGTAACTGGACACTCTCGTGCCCAAATATCGCTGGCAAAGTTCCGCCCCATGCGCCGTCGGCATATGAAATATCACTGTGACAAATCGCAGTTGCAGCTATTTTGACTCGCAACTCTCCAGCTTGTGGTTTTGCCAATGTCACATCTTCGATTACGAGTGGCTTGCCGAACTCGCGACAGACTGCAGCTTTCATTTTTATGGCCTTTCGAATATTTAGTTTTTGTACTCAGGGGACTGCTGATCGAGAATTTCGATCAATGCCGCAAAATGATGCTCTGCGGACTTCGGATACTCTAGCCATTGTTTGCAAACCAAAGCTGCTATTTCATCGTCAATAATTGAAAGTTCGCGACCTGTTGAAAGCGCGAGTACCTGTAGTTGAGCCGCTTTTTCAAGATAATACAACTCATCAAAAGCCTCAGCTACCGAACTCATCAAAAGCCTCAGCTACCGAATTACCAACAACTATCACACCGTGATTCGCAAGGAATAATACGCTTTTTGAGTCGCCCAAGACTTTCGCAACGCGCTGACCTTCGCTAGCTTCAAGCGCCATCCCTGAATAGTCGCGGTCATAAGCAATGCGCTCGTAAAACCGACACGCATTTTGATCCAACATCAAGAATTCAAAATCGCGCAAGCACGCCAACGCAGTCGTATACGGCATATGAGTATGCAAAATACACTTGGCATGTGGCAAAAGTTTATGCAACTGGCCATGCAAATTAATTGCCGTTGGGTCTACTAATTGACTTTCGGCGATGCCAAAGTTATTTGCATTCAAATCAACCAACACGAGGTCGCTTGCCCGCACAAGCGAAAAATGTCGACCAGCGGGGTTAATTAAAAAGTTTTGCGAGTCTTGAGAAACAGCGACACTGAAATGATTCGCCGTTGCCTCGTGCATCTCGAGCTTTGCCGCCCAACGAAACGCAACAGTTAAATCACGTCGAGCAGACTGCTCAGCATTCATTTTTTTAATCTATTGCAATCTGTCCGGAAACCCAGGTGCGCGCAAGTCTGTACCAAGAGCGTCTTCAAGAAGTTTTACAACCTGTGTTGACCACACTTCGCCGCCGTATTGAGATTTCGCACGCACGAATGCTTGTTGCACTGTGCTAGCGACATCTAGCGGCACGCCGAACTTGCGACCGTACTCCATCGCAAAACCCATGTCTTTAAGCGCGAGATCCATCGTGAAGCCAATGTCGTAACTTCCGTTGAGAATAACTTGACCTTCGGTTTCATGCACGAAACTATTGCCAGAACTATTTTTGATCACTTCATATGCAATGCCCAAATCAATTCCGCCCTTTTTGGCGAGCATCAATGCCTCTCCACATGCCACAAGGTGAATAAATGCCAACATGTTTGTGATCACTTTGATTACGGCTGCACTGCCGAGTTCACCGACATACAAAACTGGCTTGCCCATCGCCTCAAGTAAATCTTTGTGTGCTGCAAAAATCTTCTCATCGCCACCAACTAGAACAGTGATATCACCTTCGGCTGCTTTGTGCACGCCACCAGTCACTGGCGATTCAAGAGTGTTGAAGCCCAACTTTGCAGCGATTTCTCCAAGTCGCAATGTCTCACTGCGGTCGTTTGTGCTCATGTCAATCCATGTTGCGCCTTTTGCTAATCCGCTAACCACTCCATTCTCACCATTGACCACCGCGTCAATTGCGCGCGGCGATGGCAAACAAGTGAATACAACTTCAGATGCCTGAGCAACTTCCTTTGCCGAATTCGCCCACTTCGCGCCTTTGGCGATTAGCCCATCGCCAAGTGATTTATTTAGATCGTGAATTGTTACGTTGTGCCCTGCGCGAATCAAACTCGCCGCTAAATAAACACCGAGGTGTCCGAGGCCGATGAAACCGCAATTGCGTGGTGTAGTTGTTTTGCTCATAATTGAATCCAAGTCGTCTTAAGGTTTGTGTATCCCTCAATTGAATACATCGAACGATCGCGCCCCGTGCCAGATTGTTTAAATCCGCCAAATGGTGTTGTTATCGAACCCTTATCAAAAGTATTAACCCAAACAGTGCCCGTGCGCAACTTGCGCGCAATTCGGTGGGCTTTTGTTATGTCACGAGTCCAAATTGATGATGCCAAACCGTATTGCGTGTCATTGGCAACGTGAACCGCTTCATCGGCACTTGAAACTGCGACCGAAACCAAAACTGGCCCAAAAATCTCTTCGCGCTCAATTCGCATGCCTGGCTTAACATCTCGAAACACAGTCGGCGGAATAAACACTCCACCTTTGACAGGCTCAACACGATCGCCGCCCGAGAAAACTTTCGCGCCTTCTTGCTTGCCGATATCAATGTAATTAAGTACTCGATCAAACTGCGTCTTGTCGACGATTGTTCCCATCGCAGTTGTTGGGTCATATGGGTCACCTGGCTGAATTGACTGACCAACTTTTGTAATTTTTTCTAGCAGTTCGTCTTCTATCGATTTCTCAACGACGAGTCGAGTGCCGGCATGACATGTTTGACCAGAGTTATAAAACACTCCCCATGCAATTGCTGACGCTGCTGCGTCAAGATCTGAACAATCACTCAAAACAATTTGTGGTGTCTTGCCACCAAGTTCAAGCGAAACAGATTTGCCGTTACTCTCGGCGGCATATTTTAAGAAATATCTGCCAACTTCTGTTGAACCCGTAAATGCGAGTTTGTCAACATCCATGTGCAGACCAAGTGCTGCACCCGCAGTTGGTCCGTAGCCAGGCACAACATTAAACACGCCCTCAGGCAAACCGGCTTGCACACCAAGTTCAGCGAAAAATAA
>JAPKZT010000292.1 GCA_026393655.1 Actinomycetota bacterium
TCTGAGGCGCTGAATCGTCTTGCCGTGGTTGTGCTCGACGAGGTTCACTTTTTGCAAGATGCCTATCGAGGGCCCGTATGGGAGGAAGTAATTATTCATCTTGACCCAACTGTGCAACTAGTTTGCTTATCCGCCACCGTTTCTAACGCCACAGAAGTTACAGAATGGTTGAGCACTGTGCGCGGTCGCACCGTGGCGATCGTTGAAGAGAAGCGACCTGTTGATTTGATCAATCATTTCGTCGTTGGGGACGCCTCGACACATCAAGTTTCGATGTTTGAGACGATCGTCAACGGACAAGCGAACCCAGAAGTCACCCGACTTGAGCAACACGCAGCACAATCAGCACAACGTGGCAACTACCGATCGCATCAAGAATCGCAGAATCGCCAAGAGAGACGCAACAAACCTGCAGCCAAACGCTCGCGGTTATTTGCGCCATCCAGAGTTGAAGTAGCCGAACTGTTAGAACAACAAGATTTGTTGCCGGCAATTGTTTTTATATTTAGTCGAAATCAATGTGACGAAGCCGCAGAGTCATGCGTGCGAGCAGGAATACGATTAACTACACCAGAACAGCGAACTGAAATTTCTGAAATTATTGATCAGCGTGTAACTAATTTTAGTGACGACGATCTTGCTGCTCTAAGTTTCTCCAAGTTTGCCAATCAACTTGAGTCAGGTATTGGTGCCCATCACGCCGGGCTGATCCCAGCGTTTAAGGAGATTGTTGAAGAATGCTTTATTCGTGGGCTTGTTCGTTTAGTTTTTGCTACCGAAACTTTGGCAGTCGGATTAAACATGCCAGCACGAGCAGTCGTAATCGACAAACTTACGAAATTTACTGGTGAGCACCACCAACCGCTCAAGCCCTCTGAGTACACGCAACTCACTGGGCGTGCTGGCAGACGAGGTATTGACACCGTTGGGCACGCATTGGTGCTTTACAACCAGTTCGTTTCTTTTGAACAGGTTGCTGCGCTGGCGTTGAGTCGATCTTTTAAATTGACATCGGCTTTTCGACCCACCTACAACATGGCAGCGAATTTAATTCAAACTCATTCGCGCCAAGAGGCTCATCACTTACTGAATCTTTCGTTCGCTCAATTTCAAAGTGGGCGAGATGTTGTCGAATTGCAGGCGCGAATCACACGCCGGAGCAAAGAGCGCGACCGGCTTCGCGAACAGGCCAAAAGCCCATTTGGTGATATTGATGAGTATCGCAACGCTTTTGACATTCGCCCAGATGCGCGACAAATTATTGAGGCTATTGATTCTCTTAAACCTGGGGATCTAATTCTTGTACCGAAATCAGGTCGTGAAACTAAAGCCGCTGTTATTGCGACTGCCCAACGCGTGAATGGTACGAAGTTGACTTTAGTTGCGAGTACCAAAGCAGTTTTGCAATTGCAGGCTGGTGATTTCGATTCTCCACCAATCAAACAAGGCCACATTGTCTTGCCAGAGTCACTCGCGTTCACCAGCCCGAAATTTATTAAAGAAGTTGCACTGCGCGTGATGCGCACAAAGCCAAACAAACTGAATACGAAGTCAGCGGCGTCAAAAAACTTCACTGAGATGTCGCACGCAGTTTCACAAGACCCAGACTTGCGTAGGCGCTTGATTGCCGCTAAATCCGCAGACCGAATCGACAATGAACTCGCGATCATGGAAGCGCGAATCGATAAATCTGTACAGTCTGTAAGTGCAAAGTTCGATGAACTAGTTCAGTTAATGCAACGACGCGGATATGTTTCGGCATGGAACCTGACCGATCAGGGACGAACACTTGCGCGAATCTTTCATGAGTTAGATCTGGTTGTCGCTGAAGCGCTAACAGACGGGTTGTGCGACGACTTAAACGCAGCAGAGTTGGCATCTTTGTTGAGCACTTTTGTCTACGAATTTCGACGTGCAGAAGATCCACCACGACCGATTATTCCGACGACACTGGTATCTAAATGGAAGACACTTCAATCTTTGAGCAACAAGATCGCTCACGATGAAGAATCATCTGGGCTGTCACCTCACCGATCTTTGGATGCCGGGTTGATGGATGTAACTTTCGCTTGGGCGAGTGGCGATGAGCTAATTGACATCTTGAACGAAGATCTCACTGCCGGAGACTTTGTGCGCACGATGAAACAACTAATTGATTTGCTTCGCCAGATCTCGTTGGTGGCACAGATGCAAGAGACTCGAGACTCGGCACTCGCGGCTTCTCAGGCGTTACTTCGCGGAGTGGTTGCTGCGTCTCAGGGTTCTGTGTTGCAATGACCATTCGAAAGAACGAGAACTGGGGAGTAACCGTCGCGCGGCCTGAGAATCTTGTGATTTGCGAAACCGATGCAGCAGCATCTCAACTGGCGACCAAATATTTTTTGCAACAGAAGCCGATCCCGGCGATCGCGATTAAACGATCGAACTTATCTCGAGCCCTAGGTACAAAGGGCGCCGATATCGACTCACAGAATATGCAAGCAACGCCATTTGATTTGATTGAAGTTACTTTCGTAGATGCTTCAAAAACTGAACAAAGAGTTTTAGCTTTGGGCTATGGGTTATTGCGAAAATCTTGGTGGCGTGGCGAAATTGTTGCGGCGATGAACACGAGTTTCATCGGTGATTGGGATTGCGCGCCAAGATCTCATCCCAATGACGGAAAGTTTGATTTACTGACTGTGAACAGCGAAATGAAGCCAGCACAGAGATTGATTGCCTCACGGCGTCTGAGGCTTGGAACACACTTGCCGCATCCACAAATTTCTGTCAAACAACTCACAAGTTTTGAGGCAGATTGCTCTGCTGAAGCTAAGTTATATTGCGACAATCGCAAATTTGCGTGCGTAACCTACTGCAAATTCAGGTTGTTACCTGACGCTTTAACTCTTTATTGGTAGTGGTTATCATTTGGCTATGACCAAAATTGATATAGCCCAGATGAAACAGCAGGTTTGTGCAGACATCGATAGTCGTTCTGCAGATCTAATTTCTATCAGTCACGAGATCCACGCGCACCCAGAATTGAATTTTGAAGAAAAGTTTGCTCATGACATCCTCACGCAATATATTGCTGATTCAAAACTTAAGGTCAACAGAGGCGCTTTCGAACTCGACACCGCATTTGATGTTTCGGTGCGTGGAGGCAATGGCCCGACAGTTGCTGTGATCTGCGAATATGACGCGCTTCCAGGTATCGGTCACGCCTGCGGGCATAACATCATTGCAACCGCTGGTCTTGGTGCGGGAGTCGCCTTAAGCGCGGTAGCCGAACTCTGTGGTGGAAATTTACGTTTGATGGGTACGCCTGCAGAAGAAGGTGGCGGTGGCAAAGTTGAAATGGCACGTAAAGGTGCGTTCAAAAACATTGATGCTGCAATGATGATTCATCCGTCGGACAGAGATCTTGCTCGAATGAATGCAATTGCGATCCAGCAACTATTTGTTCGCTTTGCGGGACTCGCTGCACACGCCGCCGTCTCACCAGATAAAGGCAAGAACGCTCTAGACGCTGCCGTTCTTGGTTATATGAATGTTGCTGCGATGCGTCAACACATTCGGCCAACCGAGCGTGTGCACGGAATTTTTACAAAAGCAGGCGAGAAACCAAACATCGTGCCACGCGAAGCAGAAATGGATTGGTACGTTCGCTCAGACACGATCGAATCGCTTCAACCTCTCAAGGCGCGTATTGCAAAATGCCTAGAGGCTGGAGCAATGGCCGCTGATTGCACAATAAGTTTTGATTGGCAAAAAAATACGTACGCCGACTTAGTAGACAACTTGCCATTACTCACGAGTTACGTGCAGAACTCCGCACAAATGGGACGCGACCTTACAACTGATTTTCTTCCCGGTACTGGAGGAGGGTCTACCGATATGGGAAACCTCAGTTATCTTGTTCCGTCGATTCATCCGATGTTGCAAGTCGCACCGCACGGTGTTTCTTTACACAGTGCGCAGTTCGCAGAGTTCACTGCGAGCAAAGATGCCGACAAGGCGATTCTCGATGGGGCAAAAATAATGGCGATGACCGCTATTGATATGTGGCTATCTGAGACCCTTAACTCTGAGGTGCAACACGCATTTGGCGATCGGGCAGTACCCGATGGCGTACTTTAAACCATACCTGGCCAATAAATGCCCTATAACTAGCGATTTATAGAATCCCTGAGTCGGGCAAGGCGGACTCCTAAGATAACTCGCCGTGACCGTATATGTACCCGAAAGCTTCGATGCCAACGAACAAGAGATCCTGCGGCGTTACTTCACGAACCTAGACGGGCCAGTTTTTGCGTTAGTTAATTTGCCCGAAGTCGTCAAGGGCGCATTATTTGCTCGATACAGCAGGAGCGCGAAGAGTTTGCGTCGATTATTTTTGGATGAGTTCGTTTCAGATCTCGACCTTAGCGGTGATCAAACAGTCGACGCAACCATTGGTCTTGAACGGGCCGAAGATTTGTATGAAAAAGTGTTTGTCGAATATGGCGATGACAGTGTCGCTCAACTCGGTGGTGTGCACTTGGCTTGCGAGCAAGCATCAAACTTGTTGACGAAGATACTCGAGCGCGGTCGACTAATGAGTTATCTAGAGCAGAGTACGCGCTACATAAATTACGATGCGCGACTTGGCGGACGATACCGCTTTTATAGAGACGCAGACATTCTGAACGGTCCTTATGGAACTCGCTATGTCGGTGACATGGACAGAATGTTCGACGCATATTCATCGATGGTTGAAACCGTCACCGACCATGTTCGCAAAACGGTGAAAAAAGGTGCAACCGATTCTGATTTCGTATATCGTCAGGCAACTCGGGCCAAGGCCCTTGACGCCGTGCGAGGGGTTCTTCCGGCGGCATCGCTTTCGAATCTGGGAATCTACGGCACCGGCCAGGGATATGAAGCACTGCTATTAAGAATGCGTGGACACGCCCTACCAGAAGCGCGCCAATACGCCGACATGATGTTGACCGAGTTGCGAAAAGTCGTGCCAAGTTTCTTGAAGCGAGTTGATGTTGCCGAGCGTGGCGGAAAGTGGACCAACTATCTGATTGAGCGTCAACAGCAGACCCTCGGGTTGGTTGATGAATACTTCGGTGCGCTTGATCCGCAAGAAACTCAAGAAGTAGTGCTGACAGATTTTGACCCCGAAGGCGAAGACAAACTGTTGGCTGCGATTTGTTATTCGAGTTCGCATTTATCCGAACAACAGTTGCTTAAGGAAGTTAGATCACTTAGCCATGAGCAGCGAGTTAATTTGATTCGCGCTTATGTTGGCGAGCGAGAGAACCGTCGCCACAAGCCAGGGCGAGCGTTTGAACGCATTGACTACCGCTTTGATGTGTTGGGAGATTATGGCGCGTTTCGTGACTTGCAAAGACATCGATTGTTGACGATCGAATGGCAACGACTGACACCACATCATGGCTTTATTCGCCCTGAAGTTGTCGCCGAGTCGGGTGCGGGGGATGCATTCGACGAAGCGATGCATCGTTCAAGTGAACTTTATGATGCGTTGCTCCCTGAATATCCAAGTCAGGCACCATACGCGGTTTCAATGGCTTACAGAATGCGATATGTGATGCAGTTCAATGCTCGAGAGGCGATTCATATGCTCGAGTTACGATCTTCACCCCAAGGCCACCCGTCATATCGTCGTGTGGCAATTGAGATGCACCGACTAATTGGCGAGAAAGCTGGTCATCGGGCAATCGCCGACGCGATGACTCACATCGTTAAAAATGCCCCAGAACTAGAGCGTTTAGATTCTGAACGGAAAGCCGAAGCAAGGCGTAAATGACGGCTAAAAGCAATAACCACACAAGCAAAAACCCGATTTGGAGTTATACCCCTAGATATCGGATACTATGCGCGACTGAATTGAAACGAGTGAACGGACACCATGGCTGACGAAGACGAGATTGAAACTGAAGAGACCGAAGAGGTAGTTGGCGAAGATCTAGAGATCGACGACTTGACTGAAGTGGTCGACCCTGATTTCGATCCAGATGCTGATGCAGTTGATGGTGAAGATTTTGACCCAGATGCATTAACTGGAGATCTGGTTGTTGATTTAACAAACGACGGGGCAACAGCGCTAAGCGACGAAGGTTCGACGCTTGCACCGGTTGATCCTACGAAACCAAAATCAGCAGATGACGACGATGACGAAGATGATCTACGTACCGAAGATGATGTTGAAGCTGATCTCTCATCGATTTTGCAAGACAAATTAGCATCACCACAAGAAACTGCTCCCGAAGAAGAAGACGAAGTTGTCGGCGATGACCGTACCGACGGGGTTGAGAGGCTCCAACCGCGGCGTCCAGATGAGACCCAATGTTCTCACTGTTTCTTGCTTGTGCGACAGACAGCACCAGGTTGCCCTGTTGAAGACGACGCCTGTCCGCTGTTCGTACACTGATCAATATGACTGCGGCTCCAAACCCGCCAAATCCAAGCGAACTGATTGACAAGTTCATTTCACAGCTACCCGACAAAATTAAGTTGTGGCGTTTCGTCGGCAAGATGGCAGTTGAACAAGTCAATAAGCGCTTCATCGATCAGGTCGATAACTATTCGACACGCGAGCCCAGCAACCCACCAGTTGTACCAAAGTCAGACAAATTGGTGGTTGCGTCGAGTGATGAGATTCAAATCAAGACGGCGAAAATGATGGATAAGGTACAACCGAAGGCTAAAAAAACTCCTCCGTCGACAGCCTCGAAATTGCCGATTGCTGGTTATGACGATCTCTCGGCATTGCAAATTCTTGACCTACTCGGTGGACTAGACAAGGCCGAACTTACCAAAATTAAGAAATACGAGACCGCCAATCGATCTCGCCAAACTATTTTAAAAAAGATCGCGTTGTTGTCAGATGCTTCAAAATAGTTTTACTATTTTGTTCAAACTAAATCTCAGTTACTAATCGTGCAAATTTTCTCGAGGCCGGCTTCATCGCAAGATATAGATGTCCTGGTACTACTTGAGATCGAAGCACGGAAATCACTAGATGAATTTCGCGGCGCCGACCGACTAGCAAGTGAGGTGCCCGAAATCGGCGGCAGATGGCTTGATGAATTAAACAATGATGCAGCGTTTATTTTGGCCGGTGGTATTGATTCGGTTGTGATGGGATACCTAGTCGCGCGAAAGGCTGAAAAATTCAATAATCAGATAGCCACTATCGAACAAGTCTTCGTGACTCATGATGCACGTAACTTAGGTGTCGGCGATGCTCTTGTCTCGTCGGCATTGGCTTGGGCACGAGAACAAAAACTCCACGCGCTCGATGCACTTGCACTTCCTGGAGATCGCGAAACGAAGAATCTTTACGAGCGTTCTGGACTGGTAGCGAGATTGATTACCGTGACTAAAAAACTCAACTAGCTAAAACTTTATTTTTATTTGCCTTGCCAGTTTGGTGTTCGCTTCTCAATAAAGGCTGTCAAGCCTTCTTTTGTATCTTCCGAGTTCAATACGGCACCAAATTCTTTGTTGGTCATATTGATTAGCGTTTCATCTGACTCTGTAGCTGCTGCCAAAACAATTTTACGACTTGCCCAGACTGCGAGTGGCGCTGCTTTGCAAACTCGCAATGCAAGATCCATTGCTCCTTCAAGTACTTTTTCTGGTTCTACTAATTGATTGACCATGCCAAGTTCATAAGCGCGTTGCGCTGTAAACGGTTCTCCGGTGAGAATTGCTTCCATTGCTGCGGCTCGACCGATTGCTCGAGGTAAGCGAAATAATCCACCTGCACCTGCAATTAAATTGCGTGTTGCCTCAGCCAGACCGAATGCAGACCGTGTGGTTGCCACGACCATGTCGCACGCCAGCACTAGTTCGCAACCACCTGCAGTAGCCAGACCATCAACTGCCGCGATCACTGGCTTCTTGCGCTGGCGATAAACAAAACCGCCAAAGCCACCACGTGGCGTGTTCAATGCTGCTGCTTGACCAGAATGAATCGCTTTGAGGTCAGCGCCCGCGCAAAAAACTGGTCGTTGCTGACCCTGGGTGTTCGCCGCCAAGATAGCGATCCAAACATTGTCATCGGCTTCAACTTTGTCGATTGCCGCTTCGAGTCCGCTAGCGACGTCACCATTGATCGCATTTCGTGCATCAGGGCGATTAAGAGTGATTATGGCAACTTTGCCCTCAACTTGATATTCAACGATATTTGTCATATCGCGATCGTAGATGACTAAGCCTGATCAGTTGAAGACGGGGCTTCAGATTCAACTGTCGATTCTGCAACTGGCGGTTCTACAACAGGCGTTTCTGTAACCAGTGTTTCTGCAACTGGCGGTTCTATAACTGTTATTTCTGCAACGGTTATTTCTGCAACTGGCGTCTCTTCAACTGGCTGTGGAGCAGGAGGAATAGCGAGTTTTGGTTCTTTTTTCTCACGCGGTTTACGAACTTGACGAGCTTGACGCGGAGGACGCAAAGGTTTCGGCGCTTGCACACCCGCGACTACTTCGATCCCAAATAATGCGGCAATCTGAGGGAGCAGAGGAGACAGGCGTTTTACGGTTTCGCGCAGAGCATCAGTTGCTGCAACCGGCGCAGCAGCAGGCTTTACCTGAGCACGAATTGGCGAGAAGGCGAGTGCCTCAAGAACAGCAATCCATCGATCTGCACCAGCATCGCTGGCTAGAGACTCTGTAGCGGCTTTTGCGATTTGTGCGCCGAGTTCAACTGGAAACAACACACCGGCTTTTGGTGGCTCACCTGAAAGTTTTAGCGCCCGAACCACTCGTGAGACTTCGACGGCAGACTTCATGTCTTCTATCCAATTAGACATTTCTTTTTCTTGATGACTCTTCAAAGCCGCTTTTAGTTCAGTAGCGAGTGCTCGTGTTGTCTCATCTCGCACAACCATTGGGTCATCACTGCCGACCACGACTGCACGAAGATCACGCAAATCAAGCAAGTCAAGATCTGCTTTTGCAGCCTCGGCTTTATCAAGCCATTCAGCAACTCGAAGTTTTGGCAAAATATCTGAAGCCATCGAAATTAAACCATCAGCTTTAACTTCTGCTTTTCCGTCTTTTTTGAGTTGTGCATTTTGCGATTTAATTGCTTCACGCACCGCAGCAAGACCACCAGCGAGCGCACGTTCTGCAACTCCTCGTTGTTCAACCGGCAAAGATTCGAGTACCGCTGTGCGATGCACACGCTTCGGCTTGAGACGCTTAGCAATCGGTCGCTTTGGAACTTCTGGTGCAGGCGGAAAAGATTTGCGATCTGGTCTTGGCGTTCGCGGCTCGCGATTAGGTCGATCTGCTCTCGGTTCACGCGGTTCGCGATCTGGTCGATCTGTACGCGGACCTTGCTTGCCACGTCGCGGTTTTTCATCACGAGATTTCTTTGCAAGTTTTTCTGTTACTCCAACAAATGGTTTGTCATCAATGAGTTGCAACAAAGTTGCTTTTTGACTCTTATCACGTTGTGTAACTACCGACAGAACTGTGATGCCATCAATATCGAAGTCTGCTTCAATTTTTAGTACGTCACCAATTTTGCTTTGGCTAGGTAGAAGAGTCGCAACGACCACACCTTTAGGAACTTTTGCGCCAGCAGCACGCCAAGTCCAGGTTCCGTCGTCCCGCGTGCTAGTCAATTCAATATCTAGTCTCCGTGACATGAGCCTTTACGGTATCCGAAAGGCGAGCATTTCCCCCAAAAGCGATTACAAAGCGCATCGTCATTTTCGCTACGGTGAGGTCATGGCGATTTATGCACTAGGTTCTCGCGAGCCAAAAATTCATGAGACTGCTTTCATCCATCCAGAGGCAGTAATTATTGGTTCAGTTGAAATTGGCGCCGAATCGACCATTTGGGCTGGTGCAGTACTGCGCGGTGATGATGGTGAAATCAA
>JAPKZT010000145.1 GCA_026393655.1 Actinomycetota bacterium
AACTTCACCTCGGCTGACATTGTCAACATAGATACTGCTCATGTTCGAAATCACCAAAATATCAGGTTTGATTTCGGCAATTTTCTTTTCAATCTCTGGGAAGGTTGTGATGCAATAAGTTCTTTTTGAAACAGGCTTCAAAATTATCGGACAACCATAAGAGTAATAGGCAGAAAAGTTCATACCTAAGGCGTGTGTTGCAGCAGCGACTCCATCACTGATGGCAGTCGCCGCCGAATCTCCAACTAGAAGTAATCTTTTCGCCGTACTGCCGAACTCGTTAAAGTCACAGTTCGGAATTGCTTTGCCTTTATCGATCCGACAATCGTGAACATCAGCAAACGAGCTCTTTTTGATTTTGTCGTTCTTTATTTCTCTTAAACCCAGACCACTGTTGCTGCCAAATTGCACGACTACCGATACAAGAATCGGCGCAATCGTGCAAATCACTCCAAGCTTCAGCGCGCGCTTTCCACGTATTTCGGGGTTATGCCGAATCGGGTTTTCAATAAGCCGAAGTGAGATGATTGCAAATCCTGCGGAAAATATTGCCGCTGATATTGGTGCGAAATAATGTGAGTTCGGCGAAAGCCTGTGTGCAAAGACAATTAACGGCCAGTGCCATAGATACCAAGAAAAAGAAATAGTGCCAATCTTGGTGAGCGGCTTAATTGCAAGAAAGCGGGTGGCGGTACTTGGTGTAGTGCCAAGGTAGATCAAAATAGCTGTGCTGAATACTGGTGCTATTGCTGCGGTGCCTGGAAAGATAGTGAATGAGTTAAAAGTAACTGCTGCCCAAAGAATTACTATTAACGAAACTGAGGCAAAAAGATTTGTGGCAACCCGCGGCAAACTGCGCCGTGAAGTTGGCGAAAGGGCGAGTATTGCGCCAACGAGAAATTCCCACATTCGCCAAGGTGTGCCGAAGAATGCCATTAACTCTGGTTTAGGAAGAAACTGGTTTCCATTTGATAAGTAGTAAGAACCAACGAAAGAAATAACCGAGATAATCAAAAGCGAAATTCGCATCGCCCCAGATGAAATCTTGACTCTTACAACTCGCAATGAAATAATCAAAACTGGAAAAATTAAGTAAAATTGTTCTTCAACCGCGAGGCTCCACAGATGGCGTAGTGGATTTTCTGCAAGCGCCCAGTAACTGTCCTGCATATAAAAATACAGATTCGATCCAAAAAAGCTTGAAGCTCTAGAAGTTTCAACGATTTGTTGTTGCTCTCCAAATGGTGATAAGGCGACCACCGAAATCAAAAGCGTTCCGATTGTTGCAAACGCAACGGCTGGGAGAATTCTTCTAACCCGCCGCGAGTAAAATTCAGATAATCGGAGCGTGCCGGTTCGTTCGTACTCACGTAATAAAAGCTGAGTTATAACAAATCCTGAAATGACGAAGAACATGTCAACACCGATATACCCGCCAGGGAATGCAATCCCGGTATGGTAAATAACAACTAGAAGTATCGCTATCGCTCGTAAACCTTGAATGTCTTGGCGAAAGTATGTTGTGTTCTCGGTTACCTCGGCCACTAACAGAGACTACTTTGTTCGAGTTACGACGACTGTCGCGTCTGCGAGTTGCTCGGCGAGATTCTCGAATTTTCCGTCAAGCCACCAGGTTGATCCGCTTCCGGCGAGAACTGGCTCGACGCCAGCAGTGTTAGAAATTTTATGCTTCCATGTTGCCAAGCGTGGTTCAACTTTTATCGCGGCAATTTCTAAATCATTAACGCCAGAATTGTTTAACTGAATTTTGCCGAAATCTGTGAGCTCGTCAAACGCTTTATAAACCGCAGGCGTCGAAACACCGAATGGCGGAATCACGAGAGTTATATCGCGATGCAATTTCTCCAACGGTTTGATAATTTCGCCGATGCCTAAAACTTTGGCACGACCGCCAACAATACAAAAAGCAATATCGGCGCCAAGTTTTGCAGCGCTGACCAAATCAGTGAATCCGGCCCACCGCAGAATTGCCGCAGCATCAGCAGAGCCACCACCCAATCCGCCACCTGCGGGAATATTTTTGGTTATTCTCACATGGGCTTTTCGGCCAGCGAGTAGCAGCGCTCTTGAGACAAGATTGTTTGTCAAATCTTGGTCAGTTGTATTTAGATCGCCAGCGAACTTGCCAGTAATCTCGAGCCCAGTTCGCGAAGGGTCGACAATTAATTCGTCGGCGAGATCGAGAGTCACCATTTCGGCGTCAATTAAATGAAACCCGTCTGCACGCACGCCGGTGACTTTTAATGAGATTGTGAGTTTGGCTGGTGCAATAAGCGAAACGATTTGTGGGCTCATTGCGCTGACCCCGCCAAGCGATTCTTAATTGCTTTACAAAGACTTCCCCATGCCGCCAAGTCAAGTTCTTCAGCACGAGATTCAGGGTTCACACCAGCAGATTCAAAATCTACTGGCAGCGCGACATCGACCAGGGCACGACGCAACATTTTTCTTCGCTTTGCGAAACCCGTGCGCACGAGTGTGAATAGTTCACTTGCTTCAACATCTGTGACCCCAGGTTCGTTTCTTCGGCGA
>JAPKZT010000308.1 GCA_026393655.1 Actinomycetota bacterium
GCGCGCGAAACACCAGATACGAGGTGATGCCGCACGATGTAATGACTGGACACACAGCAGATGACCAAGCTGAAACGGTTCTAATTAATTTATTGCGCGGTGCCGGATTGTCTGGATTATCTGGAATGCAACGCAGTCAGCGGCACCCAATCTTGGCGCTCCGCAGAACTCAAACTCATCAGTTGTGTCGCGATCTCAAAATTGAAGTCGTTGAAGATCCATCAAACACGGATCCTAAATTTCAACGTAATCGAATTCGTCATGAATTAATTCCGCTGATGGATGCAATTGCGCAACGTGATGTGACAGCAATACTTGATCGACAAGCCGACTTATTTCGCGAAGATTCAATGCTGCTTGACGACTTGGCCAAAAAGATTGACGTAACCGACGCAAAACTTCTTGCTGTTGCCCCGGTTGCTTTGGCGCGTCGCGCAATTAGGCAATGGCTTACCGAGATTTACCCACCAGATGCAGCGACTGTTGAACGGGTCTTAGAAGTTGCTCGCGGTACAACTTTGGCTTGCGAGATCGGCTCAAATCGCGAGGTGCGTCGAAGTCAACAGCGCCTACAAATCTTCACAAAATAATAAAAACAAAAACACCAGCCCAATTCGCTGTGGTAAAGTTACCGCTTGATGTTGGTCGTTTCTAAAGTAAGTGGCACATCTGAAACAAAGGTTTACTGATGCCACCAAAACTTCGCGGTAAATGGGCCCTGGGTATCACGCCTCGTAATCTGACTTGGATTATTAAAGACAAACTTGCTGTCTGCGAGCGTCCTGGTGGGTTTGGCACAAATCACCGAAGGGTCAGGCGTCAAGAAGAGATCATCTGGCTGCGCGAAAACGACTTTGGATTTGTGATTTCAATCAGCGTCGCGCCACACAACTTACACAGTTACGAAGAGTTACAAATGCCTTACAAGCACCGGCCAATTGCGAACTCTGACGAGTTAGACCAATGGTTAAAGGCTTTTTATACCGAACTTTCGGTGCTAATTCAAAGAGGTCTGAAAATCATTGTTCATGCTGAAGAAGTAAGTGAGCGGTTGCACGGGTTAATGGGCGGATACATCAGATGGTCTGGCTTGGTTGATGACTCGGCGCAAGCAATAATTCTTACTGAAAGAATTGCTGGTCGTCAGTTAGACCCGGATTCTCGCGAACTGATTCTACGCGTACACGAACTTCGTTAAAATTATATTTCGTTCAAAACGGTTTTTAACGGACAACCGACTCTAAAAGAATACGCGGTGCCAAACGCATCGCAGTTGTTGCACTTGACGGTGGCATTTTGTTGCACTCAGTTTCTGCAATTGATACATACTCAAGTGCTGTTTCGATTGCACTTGCAATGCCTGAATTAGAACGAACGATTTGCAAAGCTTTATCACGCTCATCACTTGTAAACGGCTTACCGAGAAGATCTCTCAACTCAATTGCGTCAGTTGAATCTGACGACAACGTCAATAGAACAGGCAGTGTGTAGACACCCTCTTCCATATCATGGCCGGCGCGTTTGCCAAGTTCGCCATCAGTAGCAATTACATCCAAAATGTCATCAACGATTTGAAACACCATGCCGTATGCAGAACCATAACTTGTTAACGCGTCAACTATTTTTCGATCGTGCCCAGCAACGATTGCGCCAATCCGAGCAGCTGTAGCAAACAAAGATGCAGTCTTACCTTCGATGCTGACTAGGTACGACGGAATAGTTCGTGAGACATCATAAGTATGACGAAGCTCTTCGATCTGTCCTTCACAAAGTCTGCCGATTGTCTGAGCGAGCAAAGTTACAACTTCGGTTCCGAGTGCAGCCGAAACCTCGGAGGCTTTCGCCAACATAAAATCTCCCGCGAGAATCGCTTGCAAGTTTCCCCATCTTGCGTTCACGGTGTCAACTCCTCGCCGTGTCAAAGATTCATCCATCACATCGTCGTGATATAAAGAACCCAGATGTACAAGTTCGCAAGCAATCGATCCTTGAATAACTTCGTCACTAACTGGTGATTCGTTTCCGACTTGGGCAGCGGCGATTGATAAAACTGGTCGCAATCTTTTGCCGCCAGCGATAATTAAATGTGAAGCAAGTTCGTTTAAGTGTGAATCTTTTGTTTGAACCGCATTACGTAACGCAAGATCAACACGGTCGCGATCCAACGCCATAAACGGCAGAGAGAGCAAAGGCGACGCGGTGGCCATATCCACAGGCTAGGAGAAGTGCCTTGTGAAACTGCGAACTTGGAGTCGCGCGTCACATCAACAAATCTTTCACCAGTGCGGGCGTCGTAATCCGCCACACACTCACCGATACACTTTAAGAAAGGTCAATGACGCATAAGGCGGTCAAAGTTGTTCGAACGGTTTACAGATAGGGCACGCAGGGTCGTGGTTCTCGCCCAAGAAGAAGCTCGCCTGCTCAATCACTCATACATCGGCACTGAGCACATTTTGCTTGGATTGATTCACGAGGGTGAAGGTGTGGCAGCCAAAGGTCTTGAAGCACTTGGCATTTCACTTGAAGCAGTGCGCGCACAAGTCGAAGAAATAATCGGTCAAGGCGGATCATCGCCATCGGGACATATTCCATTTACGCCGAGAGCCAAAAAAGTTCTTGAACTCTCGTTGCGCGAAGCTCTTCAACTCGGGCACAACTACATCGGCACCGAGCACATTTTGCTTGGATTGATTCGCGAAGGCGAAGGAGTAGCCGCACAGGTTCTCGTCAAACGGTGGCAAAGCCGAAGGCGAAGCACCTGGCGCAAAAGACACACCTCAAGAAAAAGGTGGCAGCCAGATTCTTGACCAGTTCGGTCGCAACTTGACGCAACTTGCCCGAGACAAAAAACTTGATCCAGTTATTGGACGTCAAAAAGAGATGGAACGCGTTATGCAGATTCTGTCTCGACGTACCAAGAACAACCCAGTTTTAATTGGTGAGCCAGGTGTAGGTAAGACGGCGATTGTTGAAGGTCTCGCACAAAAGATCGTCGCTAACGAAGTTCCAGAGACACTGACCAACAAGCAGTTATACACACTCGACCTTGGCGCACTGGTCGCCGGCAGTCGATACCGCGGAGACTTTGAAGAACGCCTCAAAAAAGTTCTCAAAGAAATCAAAACTCGCGGTGACATTATTTTGTTCATCGACGAAATTCACACACTTGTTGGTGCAGGTGCCGCTGAGGGCGCAATCGATGCTGCGTCGATTCTCAAGCCAATGCTCGCTCGTGGTGAACTTCAAACAATTGGTGCGACAACGCTCGACGAATTCCGTAAACATTTCGAAAAAGATGCTGCACTAGAGCGTCGCTTTCAACCAGTCAAGGTTGATGAGCCATCAGTTGCCCACACAATTGAAATTTTGAAGGGCATTCGCGACAAATACGAAACTCACCACCGAGTAACGATCACCGATCAGGCGCTCGTCTCGGCTGCAAATCTTGCCGATCGTTACATCTCTGATCGCTTCTTGCCAGATAAGGCAATCGATCTAATTGACGAGGCCGGTAGTCGTTTGCGCATCAAGCGAATGACAACTCCACCAGATCTCAAAGAAATCGAAAACAAAATCAACGATGTTCAAGAAGCAAAGAAGAAGGCTGTCGAAGAACAACGATTTGAAGAAGCTGGTCGTCTACGCGATCAAGAGCGAACACTGCTTGAAGAGCGATCCCAGAAAGAAGTTGATGTCAAGGCCCAAGGCATTGATCTTTTTGACGAGGTTAGCGAAGAGTCAATCGCCGAAGTGTTAAGCATGTGGACAGGTATTCCGGTGTTCAAACTCACCGAAGAAGAGACCGCGAAATTGCTCAACATGGAAGGCGAACTCCACAAGCGAATCATCGGTCAAGAGAACGCAATCAAAGCAGTCAGCCAAAGTATTCGTCGTACTCGCGCCGGACTCAAAGACCCGAAACGTCCAAGTGGTTCTTTTATTTTCCTCGGGCCAACTGGTGTTGGTAAAACTGAACTCGCCAAAACACTTGCCGAATTTCTATTCGGTGACGAAAACGCACTGATCGCTCTTGACATGAGTGAATACATGGAGAAGCACACAGTCAGTCGCCTTGTTGGTTCGCCTCCTGGATACGTTGGCTACGAAGAGGGCGGTCAACTTACCGAGGCTGTTCGTCGCAAGCCGTTTTCAGTTGTGCTGTTCGATGAAATCGAAAAAGCACACCCTGACGTGTTTAATACACTGTTGCAAATCCTTGAAGAAGGTCGTTTGACCGACGCACAAGGTCGCAGCACTGACTTTAGAAACACTGTTTTGATTATGACATCTAACTTAGGTACGCAAGATTTGCGCAAAGCCAATGTTGGTTTTGGCAAAAACGATGAAGCACTTTCATACGCTCGAATGCAAGAAAAGGTCAACGAGGCGCTCAAGGTTCAATTCAAGCCTGAGTTTCTTAACCGCATTGACGAAGTGATCGTGTTCCATGAACTTGCGATGGCTGAAGTAGTGCAAATGGTTGACTTGATGAGCAAGCGTTTGACCGGCCAACTTGAAGGACTTGGACTCGGGTTTGAACTCACAGAAACTGCCAAGGGTCTTCTTGCCAAGCGTGGCTATGATCCACAACTCGGCGCACGACCACTTCGTCGAGCGTTGCAACGATTCATTGAAGACCCTCTTTCGGAGAAGTTGCTACTTAAAGAGTTTCATGCCGGTGAAATAATTGTTGTCGGCGTTGAAGACGATCCTGAAAACAAAGATGAGCAACGATTCACCTTTAAAGCTGTTGAAGGCTTTGTTCCACCGAGTGCAGTAGTTCTCGCTGGCGCTGGTGACGCAACACCATCTACAACCGAGTGAGTCAAAGCGTGCCAAGCGCGCGTCGTCGACTCGCCTACTTGCGAGTGTCGCTAGGTATTTTCGTAATTTTGACGCTCACTGGGTGTCAAGTTGATTCTGTTGTCACGTTAGATGTTGGGCAAACTGGGTCTGGAATATTAACGGTGAGCATGACGGCTGATAAACAAGTTGTTGACCAAACACCTAGCCTGATTTCTGCGTTTCGATTCGAAGATGCCACTGCTGCAGGCTGGGTAGTTTCAGGGCCCAACGTCACTGCCGATGGAGGCATCCAAATATCGATCAGTCATGGTTTTAGTAATCTTGACCAGGCGTCTCAATTATTCACTCAACTCGGAAGCAAAAGTGGCCCATTTAAACAAATTTCAATAACTCGCACGGGAAACCTCAATAATTCGACATATAAATTAGATGGCGTTTTGCAAGTTGATGGTGGTCTTGCGGCGTTCTCTGATCCTGAACTATTAAAAGTTCTTGGCGCTGAGCCATTCGCTCAAAATCTTCAACTCGCAAATATTGATCTTTCTAATGCAATGAACATTAATTTTGTCGCGAAACTTCCCGGCAAGACGCAGCAATCGACTGGATCAGTCACCGAAAATATTGTCACTTGGCAAGTACCACTTGATGGCAGTGCGCTACTGGTGACGTATACGTCAAAGAACACTGCAATAAGGGCTATCGCCGCCCAATTTACATCGCTGTTTTTTAAATTTCTGCTCATAGTTTGGCTCGTCGGTATGGCGATAACAATCTTGACGATTGCTTACAAGCGCAGAGGTGAACTCCGCACACCCACCGAATAATGTTGGTTACGAAATGGTAAAACTTCGCACCGTATATAGATGCACCGACTGCGGAGCGGCAACACCAAAATGGGCAGGGCGATGTGGCTCGTGTGGCGCATGGAACAGCCTTGTTGAAGATGTCGAAGGTGACGATGAAATTATTTCAATCGCAACTGGCATGGCGTTGGTGCCAGCTGGTATACCAAAGCCGATTGACTCATTAGACGCAACAATTTCTGAACCTCAAACAACTGGTGTTGAAGAACTCGATCGAGTGCTTGGTGGCGGGCTTGTGCCTGGCTCTGTCACTCTGTTGGGCGGCGAGCCAGGCATCGGCAAATCAACTTTGCTGTTACAACTTCTTGCTGCATGGTCTGGTCAAACACTTTATGTAACCGCCGAAGAAAGTGCACAACAGGTACACATGCGTGCCGAGCGCCTCAACGCAATCAAACCAGATTTATGGCTCGTCGCAGAAATGTCGCTGAATAACATCATAAAATCGATTGATCAAGTTGAGCCACAACTAGTCATAATCGACAGTATTCAAGCAATCGCCGATCCGCTGTTGAATTCTGCGCCCGGTTCGGTTTCACAAGTTCGGGGTTGTGCACATCGACTTGTTCAAGAGGCCAAAGCCCGCAATCTGCCAATCATTTTGGTTGGTCATGTCACTAAAGACGGCGGGCTCGCTGGGCCGCGTGTGCTCGAACATGTAGTTGACACTGTTTTATCTTTTGAAGGTGAACGTCATCATGCATTGCGTTTATTGCGTGCAGTCAAACATCGTTTTGGTTCAACTAACGAACTTGGCTTATTCGAAATGACCGAAATGGGTTTGCGCAGTGTGCCTGACGCCAGCAAATTATTTTTAGCAGACCGCCGAGCAGGCGTGCCTGGTTCAATCGTTGTGCCAGCACTTGAAGGGCATCGACCGTTACTAGTTGAAGTTCAAGCGTTGACCAACCTTTCGCCATCACATGTTTCTCCGCGACGGTCAGCCCAAGGTGTTGACTCTGGTCGCTTAGCGATGTTGCTTGCAGTTCTTGAGCGCCGCGCCAATGTCAACCTCTCACAGCACGAAGTCTTTGCGTCAGTTGTTGGTGGTGTCAAACTTGGTGAGCCTGGCGCAGATCTAGGTTTATGTTTGGCACTTGTTTCTGCATCTACAGATCGACCGCTGCCAGAAAACTTAGTTGCGTGCGGCGAAGTTGGCTTAGCGGGAGAATTGCGCCAAGCCAGCAACACTGCACGCCGTTTAGCCGAGGCGGCGCGATTAGGTTTCACTCGAGCGATTATCCCGGCGAGCAGTGCTGTAGATATAAATATTCCTGGCATCAAACTTGAACCAGCGCAAACAGTTGCGCAGGCTTTAGCGCTCGCAGGTTTATCAATCAACTAGCGTTAAATTAATGCGAAGCGTGCTGATAGTGCCGACTTATAACGAAGCCGCAAACATTGAAAAGTTTTTAACCCAGGTTCGCACAGACGCACCAGATACAGACATCTTGGTAGTTGACGACAACAGCCCAGATCACACT
Organism: Actinomycetota bacterium; assembly: GCA_026393655.1. Lineage (GTDB taxonomy): Bacteria > Actinomycetota > Acidimicrobiia > Acidimicrobiales > Ilumatobacteraceae > BACL27. The sequence goes on from JAPKZT010000308.1 coordinate 7,157, forward strand.
GCAAAAATTGCAGAAACTACGGCTGCAAAGCTTGGTTCAATAAAAGTAATTAATCGCACTGGCCCGCGAGGTTACGCCGCGGCCAGCCGCGATGCGATGCGTGCGGCGATTAACGATGGCTACGAAGTGATAGCGACGATGGATGCCGATTTCTCTCACGACCCCAAAGTTCTCACGAAACTAATTTCACTGGTTAATTCAGACACGGCTCTGGTCATTGGCTCAAGATATGTGCCAGGTGGTGGTGTTACAAATTGGCCACTGTTCAGGCGCGTGTTATCAAAATGGGGCAATTTATATACGGCATTTTGTTTGCGCCTAAAAATTAAAGACTGTACTTCGGGCTTTCGCGCATACTCAACAGCCAGCCTGAAGAATATTGATCTTGCAAACCTGACAGCGGATGGCTATGCATTTCTTTCTGAAATGGCATTTGTAATCTCGCGCAAGAAACTCGGCTCAATAGTTGAATCGCCAATTGTGTATGTTGACCGAGCATTCGGTGAGTCAAAGATGAACACCCGCATCATGCGCGAGTCAATGGTGCTTGTTACTCGATGGGGCATTGCATTACGCACCGGTATCGGACGTAAGCACTTACCGCGCTAGTAAAACTGGCGCGCCACTATTTATTTTGCTGTATAAATTCACAAGTTTTTGAGATGGTTGACTATTCGCCCATGAATCGGCTTTCACCACTCGTTCATATGAATGCCATTCGCCACGCACTCCCGCGAGGTCTCCGCGCAAGGCGTGAGCTCGCATTCGCAATGCAATCAATTCTTCGTGAGCACCAAGAACTTTTAGTCCCTTTGCTGTGGCCCAAAATACACCCTCAATTTCACCTCGTTGAAGATCTAGCTCGCCGGCCATCGCCGAGGCGGTAATTATGTTGAGCACTAATTGCGACGTGATTCCTTCGGCGTCAGGCCATAAATAACCAGTACCTGAAAAAGGCAAATCACGAACAAGTTCGAGACCGCGATGTAATTCGTCAATTGCCTGACTTGGCGCAAGTTCTTGGGCCCGAGCGATACACGATTCAAGAATTTCACCATCACTAATTATTGAGACATGAAACGGCAATTGATCATTAAAAGTTCTTGGTAGCCACTCTTCGCTATTTGAAATTAGATGTGTCTGATTAAGTGCTCGCCGTGCATCTGAAACCACATTTGTAAAAGTTGCGTCAGCCACATCGACTTCCCATAATGCAGTACGCGCCGCACTTCGCGTCGGGCGGGCTCGGTGACTCGTAAGCCAAGCCAATAATTCTTTGGTTTTTGATTTTTCAAAATCAATAATCGTGCCATCAACTAGTTGAACATCAACTGGTCCAAGAGTTCGCACCATTACATTCCAACTTTGGTCCTTGCCATGAAATCGTTGCAGATGTGATGTGACTGTTTCGGATTCTGGCAACAAAGCACGATCAACGTCTATTAATAGATCGGTAATTGCCGTTGCTTCATTGATAAGTAACCCATATGGCGTAATCACAAGATTGTCTGCCAGCAAACGCCACGAACCAGTAGTTGCTTGCAGAACTGTAGTCGCCGAGCTCGTAGCCGAACTACAGACAATTGCACAGTTACGGCCCAGTAAGTCATCGAGTTCTACATTGCTGATTTTTGAATCACTAAATAAAACACAATGCTTAGGGCAATCTTTGGCGATCTGAATTGCTTCTTGAATCGTTGAAACAATTTCAACTTGAGTAAACACTGGGTCTACTGTGTTAATTGTGTTTACTGGGTCGCCAGCATCTAGTTTGCGCAACAACATCGGTTTAATTTGTGAGTTACTAGCGAACAATGTTGTCGCAATCAGCGCACGAAAAATAGCAGATGATTGAAGTGGATCATCAGTGCAAATATTGATCACAGATTGTTCACCAATATCTACGAGAACAATTTTTGAATTGCTTATACCCAAGGGCACAAAAATTGGGCTTACAGAATTTGCTTGCAGATAAGTCGACTCAAGTTGAGGTGATTTAACATCAAGAGTTGCGCGAAGCGCCACTTCGGTTCGTACCGCTGTTGCTGACGGATGACTAAGTCTTGAATTGATTTGAAGTTGGCGAAGTTGACCTCCACGGCGTTTGCCGATCTCAAAAATCAAACCTGCGACCACTACGGCACATGACAACATAGAAATCAAATCTTGAGT
>JAPKZT010000065.1 GCA_026393655.1 Actinomycetota bacterium
TCGATTAGTTGACTGGTTCATTGAAAGTTCTGCTCGTGAGGTAGCGAACTAATTAACTGTTGATTCTTTATAGCTCTTTCACAAGCGATCAAAGTGGTAGTGAGTTAAAGCAATATGCGTTTCGCAGACTAGTTTTACAGGGTATGTCAATCTTCATTCGGTCGTTTTTGAACGTTGTTTGGTTCGGTGGGGCTGCGGTTGGAATCGCCGGTTTGCTTCTTTGGATCTCATCGTTGCTTCGTCCGAATCGTCCGAACAAAGAAAAGATGTTGACTTACGAAAGCGGTGTTGATCCGGTTGGTCACGGTTGGTCGCAAAGTCAAGTTCGTTATTACATCTTCGCGTTGCTGTTTGTTGTATTCGATGTTGAAGCCGTTTTTATTTTTCCGTGGGCGACACAACTTGAGCGATACGGCGCATTCGGATTAATTGAGATGGGCGCGTTCGTATTTATTTTGTTACTCGGATTAATTTACGCTTGGCGAAAAGGTGTGTTGCGATGGGTTTAGTTGATCGTGGCAGATTGCCAAAACCATTGACGACGCTATTCAATCTTGGTCGGTCGTACTCGCTGTGGGTTTACCAGTGGGGTCTCGCCTGTTGCGCAATAGAAATGGGCGCTGCATTCGGATCACCGCGTTACGACGTGATGCGTCTTGGTGTTATTCCATTGCCTGCTAGTCCGCGTCAAGCAGACTTGGTTGTAATTTCAGGAACAGTAACCGACAAAATGGCGCCAGTAATCCGTCGACTCTACGAGCAGATGCCCGAACCAAAATATGTAATCAGCATGGGTAGTTGCGCAAACTGTGGTGGTCCGTATTGGGATAGTTACTCAGTTACAAAAGGTGTTGATCAAATCATTCCTGTTGATGTTTACGTGCCTGGTTGCCCTCCGCGACCAGAAGCACTTCTTGAGGGCATCGTGTTGCTACAACAACGAATCAAGAACGAAGACATGGGTGCGAGATGGCGTGGCGAAGGAACAAAATCAATGGACGCATCTGTGGACGCTGCCGAAATTGCCGAACGTCGAGGTGAGACAGTTGTCGTCTAGTAGCGAAACAGTGACACCAGTTGTCGATCATGAGCGTGAGCAAATGCTTGAGGCAATCAAACTCTCTCTTGGCGACGCACTTGTTGATTCGCATCTCAAACCAGGCGACGATTTGTGGATTCGCGTTCGTACAGATTCATGGTTAGGCAGTGTTCAAAAACTTCGTGACCAACACTCGTTTGACTATTTCGGTTTCTTGTCGGCGATTGATTGGATGCCTTCCCCGTTCGGTCGGGGAGAAGATGATCCAACTGAGCCAGCGCCAGTGCGCGATACGACTATTCGCTCTGGGTACGCCGGCGGCGACACTCGGATGCAAGTTTTTATCCGTCTCGTAAATTCAAAAACACACTTAGGCATCACAGTAAAAGTTGATGTCGCAGACTCGTCACCATCAGTTGAGTCATTGATTACGATTTTTGCTGGAGCAAATTGGCACGAGCGCGAAACTCATGAAATGTTTGGCATCGATTTCATCGGTCATAACGATTTGCGAAATATGTACCTACCAGTTGACTTCGAAGGTCATCCGTTGCGCAAAGACTTCCCGTTGTTGGCACGAATGGTCAAACCTTGGCCAGGAATCGTTGATGTTGAGCCACTGCCTGGTGGCGATGAAAAAGATTCTGCCGAAGTAAATGATGGTGATGCATCATGACAATGCTCGGTGATCGACAACAACTTTCATACATTGCCTCGCAAGCGGCTGACGCCAGGTTAAATCTCGAACTTGAAACCGAGGGCATGACTCTCAATATTGGTCCGCAACATCCTGCAACGCACGGAACTTTGCGAATTATCGCCCGACTTGATGGCGAACAAGTTGTTTGGGCCGAACCAGCCTGTGGTTACATGCATCGTGGTTACGAAAAACTTACCGAAGTTCGAACATTCCCACAGGTAACGACACTTGTCAATCGCATCGATTGGCTCGGAAGTTTTGCAAACGAAGTTCCATTTATTTTGGCTGCAGAAAAACTAATGGGCGTTGAAGCACCAACACGCGCACAATATATTCGCACCATTTTGTTTGAACTTTCGCGCATCGCAAACGTTTCGCTATTTCTCGGCGATCTCGGTGTTCAACTTGGCGCAATCACGCCAGTATTTCTTGCATTTCGCGATCGTGAATATGTTTTAAATTTGATTGAATCAGCCACCGGCGGCCGGTTTCATCCAAACTTTGACCGCATTGGTGGACTCAAAGACGACCTACCTGCTGGATGGATCGACGAAACTCGTGCAGTAATGAAAAAACTTCGCAGTTTCTGTGATCAAATTGAAGA
>JAPKZT010000223.1:0-1254 GCA_026393655.1 Actinomycetota bacterium
CAGTTCACTGTTGCCGAGTTACGACGAGACTGCCAGTTTTGCAACCAGGCAGATTATTCAGAAAGTTCTTGATGCTTCGCTACCAGCACTGCCAGGTTTAATTTCCGGCTCAGCAGATTTAACAGGCAACACAGGCACAAAACTCTCGAAGCAGATTGCGCAAAGCGCGAAGGCGCCAGATGGTCGGCAGATCTATTTCGGCATACGTGAGCATGCAATGGGTGCAGCCATCGTGGGTATGGCTCTGCACGGTGGTGTGTTGCCGATAGCAGGCACATTTTTTGTTTTCGCTGACTATATGCGTCCGGCAATTCGTCTCGCGGCGATTTCTGGTGCCCGGTGTGTATTTATCTTCTCGCACGATTCTGTTGGCGTTGGTGAAGATGGGCCGACACATCAACCAGTCGAGCAACTCGCCTCTTTGCGAGCGTTTCGGGTGCCCGGTGTGTATTTATCTTCTCGCACGATTCTGTTGGCGTTGGTGAAGATGGGCCGACACATCAACCAGTCGAGCAACTCGCCTCTTTGCGAGCGATTCCTGGGCTTCAAGTGATTCGCCCCGCTGATCCAAATGAGACAGTCGCGGCTTGGTGTGCGGCTGTTGATCACAATGGGCCAACAGCGTTGATTCTTTCGCGACAAACTGTGTTGAGCGTGACTGACGGTTCTGCTGTCGCTAACGGCGCTGGCGTAGTGCGCGATTGTGATGGTGCACCGACAATTATTTTGGTGGGCACAGGCAGTGAAGTTGGTTTGTGTGTAACTGCTGCGACAGAACTTTCTAAAACTGGTGAAAAATGTCGTGTCGTGTCAATGCCAAGTTGGGATCGATTCGAGCGGCTGGCTAAAAATCAACAACAAGAAATATTTCCGAAAAATATTCCAGTGCTATCTGTTGAAGCCGGTGTGACTATGGGTTGGGAGCGTTATGCAGATCAAACAATTGGCATCAATCGTTTTGGAACAAGTGCACCCGGTGCGATCGCACTTGAGAAACTTGGCATCAGCCTAGAAGCAGTGGTTCAAGCATCTAAATCACTGATCAACGACTTCAAGACGCAATGAGCGATCGACTAAGTCGTTTATTCACCGAATACGGACAAAGTCCGTGGTTAGATAATTTGAAGCGCAGTTACATCACTAGCGGAGAACTTGAACGGGTGCGTGCGAGCGGCATCAGAGGGCTTACTTCAAACCCGACAATATTTCAGAAAGCAATTCAAGGTTCTGATGAGTACACCGAACAGTTCAAGT
>JAPKZT010000223.1:1345-7186 GCA_026393655.1 Actinomycetota bacterium
CTGGGCGCTCGTTTTACAGGATATTCATGGTGCGTTAGATGTTTTCGCGCCACTTTATGAGTCTTCCGGTGGTCTTGACGGTTTCGTCAGCGTTGAAGTTGATCCGAATTTGGCTCACCAAGGTGAGCAAACATTGATTGCCGCGCGTCAACTTGACGAGCGAGTCAATCGTGACAATGTAATGATCAAGATCCCAGCCACCGCAGAAGGTATCCCTGCAATTCGCACGATGATCAGCGAGGGACGCAATGTCAACGTGACACTAATTTTCAGCCTCGAGAGATATCAGCAAGTTATGGATGCCTATATTCAAGGCCTCGAGTTGCTCGCAGTGAGTGCACCACAGAAAGTCGCCCGTGTCGCCAGTGTTGCCAGCTTCTTTATTTCGCGCGTTGATACCGATATCGATCGATTACTTGAAAGCAATGGCAGCGACGCAGCAATTGCCCTGTGCGGAACTGCTGCCGTAAATCAAGCAAAAATCGCCTATCAAATGTTTGAAAAAATATTCTCAGGCAAGCGCTGGAGCGAATTACTCAAGTACGGTGCGCATGTACAGCGACCACTTTGGGCCTCAACTTCCACGAAAAATGCCACGTATTCAGACACGCTTTATGTCGACGCGTTAATCGGGCCCAACACTGTCAATACGTTGCCTGACGTGACTGTAGAAGCGTTCTCAAATCGGGGCAATCTTGCATTGACGATCACAAAAGATATCGATCAAGCCAATACGCAATGGTCACAACTCAAAAAATTCGGCGTGGATGTTGCTGATGTTGCCGCACGGCTTGAGCGAGAAGGTGTGAAATCGTTTCAGAATAGTTTTGATGAATTGATATCTGTGCTAACTGCAAAGGCAACAGAATTGAATCAATGAGTCAAGATACTCCGATCGACGACTCTAGGTTGAAGTTGCTGATTGATGAACTAGTAGTAAGCGCAATATCGGAGCGAACGCTAAACAAACTAGACAAAAAACTTGTTGTAGAACTGATCACAACTTCGCTGAAACTGGCCAACGACAAGCCCAACACGTTAAATCTGAAGATCGCAACCGCGGCGCTTACCGAAATGCGAGAAGCATTTGTGATGTTTGCTCCGTATACGAACCGTAAAAAAGTAACCATATTTGGATCAGCACGTACAACCAAAGATGATCCGTTATATAAATTGACTCAGGAAGTCGCGAAGTCATTATCTGACAATGGATGGATGGTCGTGACCGGCGCCGGACCAGGAATCATGGAGGCGGGAATGTCTGGTGCCGGCCGTGAAATGTCAATCGGTGTCAGCATTCGTTTGCCTTTCGAAACTTCGGCTAATCCGATTATTGCTGGCGATGACAAATATGTGTCGATGCGATATTTCTTTACCCGAAAACTAATGCTGGTTAAAGAGTCGGATGCGTTCATTTGTATGCCCGGCGGTTTTGGCACCCTTGATGAGATGTTCGAGTTGTTGACATTGCTACAAACTGGCAAAGGTAATCCTGCGCCGATTGTTTTGCTTGACTTGCCTGGTGATCCATTTTGGGAAGATGTTGATTTGTTCGTGAAGAATTCGTTGCTACCCCGCAAACTTGTCTCAGAGTCAGATATGGCGCTTTATCACGTCGCATCAGGTGTGCAAGACGCAGTCGACACAATCAAGAACTTTTATCGCAACTATCACTCGACACGAATAGTCGGAAACTTGACTGTGATCAGACTTCGAGAAGATATTGCCGATGCGAGGCTTGCTGATTTAAACCAAGAATTTGCATATCTCGCAAAGGCTGGGAGAATCACGAAAATAACGCCGACTGCTGCAGAGATCGCCGATAAAGACAATCTGAATTTATACCGACTCGCGTTTGAATTTACACGGCGCGACTTCGGGGGCTTACGAAAGTTGATCGACCAACTCAACCAGCAATAACGAGCAGCAATAAAGCGAATGCAATGATTAATCGCTGGTCTCTCGCTGGCCACTCGCTAACTAATCGTTAATAAGTTGACTGATCGCCTTCTCTATTGCTCGTCTTGCTTGGGTCAACTTGCGTTCGCTATCAGGTCTCTTTGACTCGCCTGATGCATGAGCCTCTTTCAAGGCAGTGAGGGCTCGATCGCCAAGAGTCTCAGAAATATTTTTAAGCTGTTGAATAATCTCATCATTGTTTTGTGCTGAATTTTGCATGATGCAACAAGTATGCCATTAGCCTGCATCAACATGTCTAAGCCCGAAGAATTACACGAATGGATAAGTTTCGCCGACCCTGATACAGAGCAAACATGGATGATTGATGCAACTTTTCTTCGATCAAACTGGACTTGCATTTATGGCAACGGATGCCAAGGAATTCTCGACGAAGCAGACCCAACGCTGCATCAAGGATGTTGCAGTTACGGTGCGCACTTTATTGACAAAGAAGATCTCGCATCAGTAAAGAAAAGCGTCAAGCGTTTAAAGCCAGAGCATTGGCAAAACTACGATCGCGGACAGCAGGGCAAATGGCTGGGCAAAGAAAAAGATGGCTCAGACATCACGACTTCTTACAAAGGTGCATGCATCTTTCATAATCGTCCAGACTTTGAAGGCGGTATGGGGTGTGCATTTCATGTCGCTGCCACCGAAGAAGGCGAACGCCCAATGGATTGGAAGCCAGATGTTTGTTGGCAAGTTCCATTACGTCTTGAACAGCATGAAGAAGACGAAGATCATATTCTCTCGATCGTGCGTGAATGGAAGCGTCGTGATTGGGGTGGCGGCGGTTTTGACTTTGAGTGGTGGTGCACAGATGATTCTGCCGCATTCGTTGGGTCGCGACCTGTCTATAAATACTTAAAAGACGAACTGATTGAACTCTGCGGCGACGAGATTTACGACATAATCGTAAAGCAATTGCAAAAACCACAGACTACATTTTTGCCGCACCCGCAAGTACGTCGTAAAATTAAAACTAAATAAAACTAAATAAAACTAATTATTTATTGTTTTTGCCAGACTTGCGTCGGTCTTCGATAGACAGATAGCGCTTTCGAATGCGAATATTCGTCGGCGTTACTTCAACAAGTTCGTCGTCAGCAATCCACTGAATACCAGACTCAAGCGTGTGGGTAATCGGTGTTGCTAGCTTTGGCCCGTCGTCGTGGCTGTGTGTTCGAATGTTTGTCATTTCTTTAGCACGAACGGCATTCACAACCATTTCGTCGTCTCGTGAGTTCTCGCCCACAACCATTCCTTCGTAAACCTCAACACCCGGCGCCACAAACAACGTGCCGCGAAGCTGCAAATTGTCTAGTGCATAGGCAGTTGTCGAACCCTTACGGTCGGCAACCATCGCACCGCCCAAACGGTGTGGTAAATCGCCAGCCCATGGCATGTAGCCATCCAAGCTTTGGTGAAGCAATGCGGTGCCACGAGTAACCGTGAGCAACATCGATCTGAAACCAATTAGACCACGAGATGGTGCCTGAAAGCTGACGATGGTTCTTCCACTGTCGCCTGGCTCAAGGTTTGTCACGCGACCTTTACGAGGAGCGAGCGCTTGAGTAACAGCACCAACATATTCGTCTGGTACGTCGATCGTTCCGGCTTCGAGTGGCTCATGCTTTTTGCCATCAATCTCTTTAGTGATTACTTCCGGACGACTTACTTGAAGTTCGTATCCTTCGCGACGCATGTTTTCGATCAGCACCGCTAGTTGCAACTCGCCTCGTCCAGCAACAGAAATCACATCAGGTGTATCGGTTGTGTTGACTTTAATTGACACGTTGCCGAGAACTTCTTTGAACAATCGCTCACTCAAATGTCGGCTGGTTAGATATGTACCCTCACGACCCGCGTATGGCGAAGTATTTACACCAAAGCTCATTCGCAAAACAGGTTCATCGACTTCAAGTCGCGGTAGTGGCGCCGCGTTCTCAAGTGCAGCGATTGTGTCGCCCACTTCTACTTCATCGATGCCCGCCAAAATAAACAGGTCACCTGCAGAAACCTCACTCACTTCTTCGCGACTGATACCGCGAAAAGCAAACAATGTCGAGATTCGTCGTTTAATCGACGGCGCTGGGTTAGTCGCATTTGGGTGTTGCCAAACTGTAATTGTCTCGCCCTTGCGCAACACTCCAGCGTGCACACGACCAATGGCAAGGCGCCCGAGATAGTCAGATGCATCCAAGTTGGCAACCATTGCTTGCAGGGGTGCCGATGGATCATCACTTGGCGCAGGAATCGTGTCAAGAATTGCATCTAGTAATGGCACGAGGTCGGCGTTCTCAGCAGGCATTCCGATGCCCTTCATTGAACGACCATCTCTTGCAACCGCTGAGATCACTGGAAAACTTAAGTGATGATCATGATGAGCAAGATCCAAGAAAAGTTGTTCAACTTCGAGAAGCACTTCTTCTGGTCGGGCATCAGAACGGTCGACTTTGTTTAAAACAACTACAACTGGCAAGTCGCGAGCCAATGCTTTTGACAATACGTAGCGAGTTTGTGGCAACGGGCCTTCAGCAGCGTCTACTAATAGCAAAATGCCGTCAACAAGTGCGAGTGCACGCTCTACTTCTCCACCAAAGTCAGCGTGACCGGGTGTATCTACGAGGTTAATTTTGGTGCCACGCCACTCAATTTCGGCAGCCTTAGCCAAAATCGTGATCCCGCGTTCACGTTCTTGATCGTTTGAATCCATTACGCGGTCTACGACTGCTTGGTGAGCGGCGAAGGTTCCGCCAGATTTTAAAAGGGCGTCAAGCAGAGTTGTTTTGCCATGGTCAACGTGCGCTACTAGAGCAATATTTCGGATGTTATTAATGGGGGTTTCTCAGTTTCAGCTAGTTATGAATTATCTTCATCGGTGAGCTCATCGGAGAGTTCTTCACCGTCTTCATCGAATCTCACGCCATAGCGTTCGGCTATAGCTGCATATTCGTCTTCTTGAGTCTTCGACTTGCTTTCACGCGAAACACCAAGATCTTGTGCAGTCGGGCCTGTTTGCTTCAGGCGACGAGCTTCTTCAAATCGACGATGACGTCCCTTTTTCACGATAGGGCTCCAAATTTTCTCTGGGGCGGCTACCGGTTTTGGTCACCGCCTAGTGGTTAGACATTGGGATAGAGACTAGCAACAAATCGCTCTCAAAACGTGGACTTATGGGTTATCGGCCTCAATCAGTTTGAGATGTCCGTCACGATCAACACTCAAACCGACGGTTCCAGAGAGAATTTTGGTTAGGTCTTCACCAACGACGGCGGCTCTCCAACCTTGCGTCAAGCGAGCATCGGGAGACTTACGCAAGAATGCACTGATATCGCTTCGTGTCGCTAAAAGAGTCGCATCGATCTTGTTTTTACGAGCAAGTTCGCCGATCCATGCCGTGATCAGCGTTAATGCAGGTCTCGCCCATTTCTCGACGTCATCTGATTCGTGGCTCGGCAACTCGACCGTGCGCTGTGCACCTTCGCGAATTGCCGCCATTATCTCTTTGCAAAATTCAGAGGACAAATGGCGATCATCTACGCCACGTGTCGAAGCGAGTTCTTCGACATTCTTTGGCACGCGTTGAGCGATCCCAAGCAATGCCATGTCGGACATAACTCTTCTTGGCGGATGATCACTTCTCATCGCACGCTCTTCGCGCCACTGACCGACTGCTTGCGCTACGCCTCGCGACGAACCCTTAAGTGATCGCGCTTCTTTGAGTTTGAGCCATGCGTGACGCGACTCAATCGGGCCACTTGGTCGCGCGACAAGGTCATTGCATGCATCTGCGACCCAGACAGTTCGACCTAGTTCATTCAATTGTGACGAGAGTTCGTCGTGTAGATCTAAAAGATGTGCGACATCATCTGCAGCGTA
>JAPKZT010000223.1:7216-9566 GCA_026393655.1 Actinomycetota bacterium
GTCTTCGCAACCAGTCGGTCAAGCGGTCACCTTTCGAGAGCGCGACTTTTTTGATCGCTTGAACAAGAGTGGCAAGCGACGGTGTTGAGTATCCAAGAAATCCCGCGGCGATTTGACTGTCAAAAATATTTTTAGGTGCAACAAGCGACGCATGACGCAAAACTTCAAGATCTTGTTGAGCCGCGTGAAACACTGCGAGAATATCGCTCTCAAACAATCTTGCTAAACCGCGCGGATCAACCGCAAGTGGATCAACAAGTGCAGTCTTTTCGCCCCACTTCAACTGAACTAGCGCCAGTTTTGGATAATAAGTTTTCTCGCGATGAAACTCTGTATCAATCGCGTATCGCGGCTGCAACAAAATCTCATCGATGATTTCGTCTAAGGCAAGATCATCTTCTATCCAGCGGTGTGTCAACTCGGATGTTCTCCGGTAACGATTTCGTTGCCGAGGCTGATCCACCCCATGGTGCCGCCAGCCACATTCACCACATTTGAGATTCCGACATCGTGCAGCATTTCGCAGGCTTGCATACTGCGACCCCCGCTGCGACAGACAACATAAACTGTTTCATCAGATTCAAATTCGCTGGTATTGCTAAGCACTGTTGAAAGTGGCACCAGAATCGCACCTCGGATGTGCCCAGACTCGTATTCGTCTGGCTCTCGAACGTCTATGACTAGTGAGCCGTTTTCAACCAAAGTCGTGAGCTCTTTAACCGAAATTTCATCAATCGCCATATGTAAAGGTTAGTTCAAAATTGTGCACTGAAGCTGAATTGACTAGCTCGAATTCAAATTAAGTCATTGGGAGTATTTACATTTCGCAATGCGTCTGGTGGCAGTTGCAAATAGTTCACTTTCAAGCCGATGACAGCACGATGGATTGCGCGCTCACCACTCGCAAACTGTTGTTCTAAATGTTGTAGGGCGCTTCTTCGCCACGAGCTACTCAACCATTGTGGCGAGTCAGTGACCGCGACTTGTACATCGAATTCTTCATCTATCGCTGACAGCCGTTTGCACGATTCGATATCAATCCACGGCACATCGCATGGCATCGTCAACAAAATCGGTGCATCAGAATTGTGTATCGCGGCAAGCAGTGCGGCAAACGGTCCGGCACCAAAAACTTCATCAGCAACAAATGTCAGACTCCACCGAACTGCGTCAACCTCAGAGCCACCGACTAGCAAAATCTGATCAATTCCTGATTCACGCATTGAGCGTGCAATTCGAAAACCGAATTCTTCGCTATCTATAAGCGCGTTGATTTTGGGTGATCCAAAACGTGAACTCTCACCACCGGCGAAAATTGCACCCGCGACGAAGTCTTCTTTCATAAATGATTTTAAAACTATTTACTGGCTTCGCCGCTCGGATCTAATTGCAATAGAAATTGTTCGCATCGAACTGCCTCGCTAACTTCACCAATTAGACGTGATTGTTTTGCTAACCCTCCGAGGCATCTAAGAAATCCACGGTTGGATTCTCTCGCCCATCGCACATATCCAGAGCCGCGCCAAGAGTTCGCACGCAATGTGTCAAGACCTCGGTGATAACCAACTCGGTATGCCATGTATGCATCAATGCCGGGTTCACTGAGATCGCCGATTGTCGCCCAACCCTCGAGAAATGTCGGATGATCTGCGACAACTTGGCAGACCGCTCGTCGACGACCGTCGATTGGTGCCGCCAATGCGGTATCCAACCTGAGCCGAAGCTCGGCCGTGATTTTCGGGATAATCGTCTCTGGCGGTCCACTTGCTGAAAGATGTACTGGTTGATCACTCATAGTCCTGCCACACTAGATCACATGGATCTATTTTCACTTAACGCCGAAACAGCGAAAAACATCGGACTTGGCTCAATGGGGGGAAGCGTGCTTGGCTGGCTTTTCGTACTCAAGTTTGTCAAGTCTTTAGTCACAAAAATACTGATGTTGGCTTTGTTTGCCGGCGTCGCTTTTCTGTCGTTCACACAACGCGACGCGTTATCAATTTGTGCTGCGAAATTTGAAGTTCGAGAGTCGAGCATTCAAGATACATCGTGCTCATTTTTCGGACAAGATATTTCGCTCTCGAAAATCCAACCGTGACGTCCGATTTAGTCACACAAGTTCGCAATCAGCTTGATGCGTCACCGACGGCACGACATTTAGTTGATTTTGTCGCGAAGCAACTTTCTTCAGCCGGTTTCACTGATTGCGCAATTTCGAAATCCTCAGAAGGATATTTATCGAGCGGTTTTATTGAACGTTCCGGGTCGATAGTTGCGTGGAGACGTGGTTCAAAGACGATTGATCAATTTCGAATTATCGGCGCTCACACTGATTCTCCGTGTTTGAAAA
>JAPKZT010000198.1 GCA_026393655.1 Actinomycetota bacterium
AAGCTTGTTGCAGTTCTGCGCGAGTGTTCATGACAAATGGTCCGTGCTGCTCGACTGGTTCGCCAATTGGTTGACCGCCCAACAAGATGACGTCAAGAGCAGTTGCTCCTGCTGCCTCAATTGTCATGGTGTCGCCGTGTCCGAACACGACTGCTTGACCAAGACCAAAGGGCACTCGCTCTGATCCAGCAAAGCCAGTGCCTTTGAGTCCATACGCAAGTGCATTGAACTGTGGGTTCCATGGCAGCACCATTCGTGCCCCAGGCGAAAGAGTTGCATGTGCCATAACAATCGGTGTCTTGGAAGAACCTGGACCCTGAACGCCATCGATGTCGCCAGCAATAAGACGTATGAGAGTGGTTGCGTCAGGCGTGGTGAGAAGTTTCACCATGTTGGCTTCAAGGTTTTGATACGCAGGCGAGATCATTTTTTGCTTCGACGGCAAGTTGACCCATAACTGCAGGCCATGAAAAAGACCACCAGAGACAACCAAACTTTCAGGTGGTGTTTCAATATGTAAAATTCCGCTTCCCGCTGTCATCCATTGCGTTGCGCCGTTAGAAATAACGCCGCCACCACCGTGAGAATCTTGATGAATGAATGTTCCGTCCATGATGTACGTGACAGTTTCAAAGCCACGGTGTGGGTGCCAGTCGGTACCGCGTGGCTCGTAGGGGCGGTAATCGACTTCACCCATCTGATCCATCATGATGAATGGGTCAAGAATATTTTTTGCAATACCCGCAAATGCACGACGAACAGGAAAACCTTCACCCTCAAAACCGCTTGGTGCAGTGGTCACAGAGCGAACGTGGCGGTCGGTTACTTCGGCACCAGGCGTACTGATGCGCGCAAGCGTGAGTGTGTCGGCGGTGACTGCAGGCATGCGTGAATCCTTTATTGACGGACAACTGATTAGTTGCGTACACAATTTTACTCGGTCAACGCAGATCTTGAACTTTCCAGTTGCCTTGGGCGCGAATTATTTCGGGGTCTCCCGTGTAGATTTTCGCGTTGTGGGCGAGTGCAGTTGCCACGCAGAACGCGTCGCCGAGAGCCATTTTGTAGGTCGCCTTAATCTTTGCGGCTGACACCGCTAGATCTTGATTAACTTCGACAAACCGTAACTTTTGTCGAAGTGCGGGAAGCACTTGGTTCGAAGCTTTCTCGCCGTGCTTCTTTGAAATTATGTAGAGCACTTCACAAACATTTACAAGACTGATGACCGGGCGAGAGGCAATGGCCTTTTCAACAAGTGCAGCCGAGGGTCGATCTTCAAGCCATTCAATTACTGCCCATGAGTCAAGGCAAACGTTCATCGCGATTCTTTGCTTCGGTCGGCTATCAGCATTTCGAGCATTCCGGAGTCCGAGAATATTCCACGCAAAGTCTTGGTTTTATGAACTGATTGAATCAGCACGCCGTTTTCAGAAAGCGAAACTTCTACTTCGTCACCAGGTTCAATACCTAATTCGTCGCGAAACTTTTTCGGAATAACAACTTGGCCTTTGGGTCCGACTTTTTGCGCCACGACGCAATCATAGCGCGACGGTATAACTACTGGTATAACTTTCATGAGTGTTGCCACTAGCGGGCGCGAGCAGGGGTGTGTTTAGATGTATCTCGTGAAGAAAATTGCACAAGTCGTCTTGGGGTTGGGGCTCGCATTCGCGGGCACTACGCACCTTGGTTCAAATCGCACCGAGTTTCGAGCGCAAGTGCCGTCAGTGTTCAAGGATTATGCCGATTTCGTCGTGTTGGCATCTGGTGTCGTCGAAATTTTGCTCGGGCTTGGCTTGATGATCGCATGGAAGTATCGCGCGAAAATCGGTTGGGCAGTGGCCATATTTTTTGTGGCAATATTTTGGGGCAACATTTCGCAATTCGTGAATGGTGTCGACGCCTTTGGTTTAAATAGTGACAGGGCCCGAGCAACACGGTTGTTGTTTCAGCCGTTGTTGGTGATCTGGGCACTTTGGTCAACGGGTGCTTGGCAGGCCTGGCGCGCTCGTCGGCAACCGTGACCCGGGTTATTGTCGCGAGATATCGAAACTAGTTATTTGTTGCGAACTCAACAAGCACTGACGCGATAACAGTCTTCTCAATGCTTCTAGTTTCGTAGTATCCACCACTATCACCAGACGAATCGCGAGCGTTCACCTGAAAAGGTCCACTTGACACTGATCGGACCTCGCCAATCTTGCTGCCAACTGCATCGAGCAAAGTTTCAGCGCGCAACTTTGCATCACTCATCGCTTCAGCCAAAAGTTCTGGTCGAAGTGAATCAAGAGCCTCGAGATAATACTCAACGTCCGAGTCTATATTGATCCCCATCGCCAGCAGTTCGCCGAGATCTGCTGCTAACGCAGCTACTTTGTCTACATCGTTCATGCGAATTATTACTTGGCGTCTTGCTTCGTAAGACAGAATTCGACCGGTATAGTTTCCGGCTAATTCTTCTTTAATTGAATAACTTGTGATTGAACCAAGCAAGATCGCTTCGTCTTTAACGTTGTTGGATTTCATGAATTTGACGACTAGGTCAACGCCATCACTGACGCCGGCGATGGTTTTTGCGGCAGAGTCTGCAGATTGCGAGATGGTGAGGCTCCAAACCGCTCTATCGGCTTTCATATTGCGTTTTGCAGTGCCACGCACGCTCACCGTATCGCTTCCACGTCGCGAGATCCCTTGACCAACATTTTGTAAACCCCAAGCCAAAGCGACTGCCAATATGACTATCGAAATTGCCAGTGCAAACCGAGAAGAATTTTTATTGCTGAGCAATGCCACTGCGCTTTTTGTCTCTGATTTATCTTGCTTTATTGGCATCCCCCAACACTACTGACCAAAAAGTCATTAGGGGGTGGCGAGTTGTCGCCGTGCGCGAGCGAAACTAGTTTTTGGCCGGGTACTGACGCCACGCAAATGGTTTGTTTATCGCGACTGCAAGCAAAACGAGCAGCACTGCATTCAACAAAACTGGTCGCCAAATAAATTTGAAGCCAAGATCGGTAACCGCAGGGCCGCCAATGATTGCAGTCAGAGCGGTGCCACCACTTGGTGGGTGCATATAACCAAAGCGCGTCATCAGCCCGACGTGCAAGCCGAGCCCAACTGCGATCGCAAGTGGAATGTTGTCGAAAATCTGAGCGGCGGCAACACCGAAAAACGCCGCAACAACGTGAGCGATTAACACTGCCCCTGGTTGTGCCGCTGGTGCCGATGGCATTGAGAACAAAATAACTGCAGACGCGCCCATCGAAACTACTAATAATGGTGCGACACCACTGAGCAAGGCATCAGACACGAGCCAAGTGATCGCGATGCCGAGTGCGGCGCCGAATGTGCCGATCAAAGCATCTTTGTTATTACTTTTTGGAGAAGGAAAGATTTTCATAAATCCAACACTAGTTAGGCACGACCGAAACGCTTTGATTCATCAGCGAATTGTTTGGCTATTTGTGACGTAATTGACGCATTCGTTCTTGAGATCGACTGCACAAAGTCGTAACTCGTGATGTGGCTTGGCTCGATACCTTTTCGGGCTCGATCAAAAGCAATGCTTGCCGCGCGTTGCGAAGCAAGTTCGATGTCTCCCGGGGTAAAACCTTCGGTCGCTTTGACCAAGTCGTTGATTTTAATTTCTCGAGTGTCTAGTCGAGTCAGAATTTTTGTCCAGAGCGCATGGCGCGCATCTTCGTCTGGTGGGCCAATTGGTATCACAAGGTCAAAGCGGCCAGGGCGCAACACTGCAGGGTCGATATTGCCGACGAAATTGGTCGCACAGACAAGAAGGTGACCTGCAGGCGTTCGAAATGCTGGGATCATTTTGAGCAGTTCGTTAACAACACCGCGAGTACTCGGGCTCTCGGTTCGCGCCGTTGCAATTTCGTCAACTTCGTCGATGAACACGACGATGTTTTCAAGTTTGAGCAGTTCGGTGAGTGCGTTGCGAAGTTCGGCAGCAAGCGAATTTTCGCCGCTATCAAGTTTTGAAGGCAGCAACTCAACAAATGGCCAACCAAGTCGTCCGGCGATTGCACGCGCGAAAGTTGTTTTGCCCGTTCCCGGAGGGCCGAACAGCATCACTGCAGACGGTGCGTTCACCCCAATTTTTGCCGCCAATTCTGGGTCGGCAAGCGGGGCGATGATTCGATTTTCGATAAGAGTTTTTTCGGCTTCCATGCCCGCCACGCGATCCCACAAGGCTGCATCGCAAAGTTCACCGCCCCACTGATCGACCACGCGCATCGCCGATGGTTCGATCGGCTCTGACTTTTCATAGAGCACTAGACCATGCGTCGGGTTGAAGCCACGATTGACGAGCGCTGTTTGACCTGCTTCAAAGTTTGTTAGTAACGCCGAAATGTTGCGGACACCTTCGTGCAAAAGTTTTTCTTCGAGACGCTGAAGCATCGCCGAGCCGATGCCTTGGTGGCGCCATGCCGGGCTGATCGCGACGATGTTGATCCACGCGTCATCGTTGTTGATTCGACTTGAGACTAAACCGACAACTGTGTCTTCGGCAACGGCAACTATTGCTGGCGAGCCCGCACTCGTGTCGGCAACAAATTTTGCGATGTCCACTGGTCGCGAGTCGGCAACACCGCGACAAAGTTCAAGCAGGCGAACAGCCGACGAAATATCGCCAGGCACCAAATCGCGAACTTTGTACACAGTGTCAGGATATTCGTGTTATCAGCCCTTACAAACAACCTTTTTAGTGTCGGCAACAACCGACTGCGAGGCGGTTACTTGAGAAGTTCTTGAATTTGTGGGTCGTCAACGAGTCGCTTGCCGAATAATTTCTCACCGACAGTTGACCAATGAGTACGATCGCTGTAAGTAAACCCTTCGGAAACATCAAAGTCTTCGCGGTAGTCAAATTTAACGATCTCTATTTTTGATAAGTACTCAACCGCAGACTTTTTGGCCAGCCTCTTAAAAATCTTGTCCACTTGAATTGAAAGTTGCTCAGACATCCGAACAGTATTAAGTTCGCGGACAATTCCTACTAGAGGATTGAACCCGAATAGATCGATTCGCGGTTCTATCTGAGGCCCGAGCCAAACAAACTTTTCGTATTTCTGAATTTGAACAGCACTATCTAATATTACTTTTGTATCAATTTTCAGTTGATCGATTTGGATGATATTGCTGTCAATCCAAGTTGATGCTTCAAGCGTAAATAGAATCACTTTTACCTCAGGTTTCGAATTGATAATTGTTTTTGAAAGTTCATCTGCGAATTCAGAATGAGACGCGCTATGTCGGTACACGCCGAGCACGAACCTCTCAGGAAGATTGATGCTCAAAGCGTTGAACAGATCTTCAGCATGACTATCGCCAGCAACCAATATTGGTGGCCCGTAAGTGTTGGTGCACCTCTGAAACTCTGTGTCGTCTTTGCTACGGCTTAGATCTACGAGAGATGTTTCATAAGCACAATCACGAATCATTTTCACTTCATTTGATGCCATCGCGATGTCACGACGTGCAAGAGTCTCGGCTGCACTTGCCGGAATGCGCTTGGGGTAGCCACCTGTTTCGATTACACGATTTGCATGAACATAAAGCAACACAGCCGATGCCAAAATAGCCACGACCGAGACGATTTCTAATTTTCCGCGCAGGCGACGCACTGGTTCTTCAATTAATCGCCACGAGACAACTCCAGCTAATACACAGCCAGCAACCATTGCGCTTTTTTCAATTGCAGTTGGCATCGAATACGGCGTGCCGTAAATCAAAATTTTAGAAAATGCAAGTAACGGTTGGTGCACGAGATAGATACTGAAAGATGCGCGGCCGATGATTTGAATCGGTTTAAACGACAAGGCAGAGACAATAATTTGCTTTCGAGGCAGAACAAGAAATATGCAAGTTAATCCGACTGGCACCAGCGAAAGTATTGAAGGCACTGCCTGCTTAGCCGAATAGAACGGAATCAATAACAGCAGTACTGCAAGTGCGACCGCATTGATAATCGTTTTTATGTTTGCTCTCAGCTCAGTTTGCATCTTGCTTGACACAAACAGCGCACAAAGCCCACCAAACGCAAGTTGCGCAACACGATTTGAAGTTGAAAAGTAAGGTGCACTTGTTTCAGTTGAACTCAAAATCATCGAAATTAATGACCACGCTGAGACTGCAATAAGAATCATCGCGAGGCGCCGCTTTGTGTTCATAAAGAAAACGACAATTGGAAAGACTAAATAAAACTGCTCTTCAATTGCCAGACTCCATAGATGGGCGAGTGGGAGAAACGCGGTATCAGGTGAAAAATAGTTCGTTTCACGAGCAATTTGGCGATTTGAAGTCAGCGTCAATACAGACTTGAGCGTCTCAGAATAATTAATGTAATCAACTGGCAGCAACCATTTGTGGGCGAAAAATGTCGTCACAAATAAAATGACAATCACGGCAGGCAGAATTCGTCGAACTCGACGTCGATAGAACTCGAATGGCGAAAACTCTCCACTGCTTAAATCAGACAAAGTCTTTCGTGTGATGACGAAACCAGAGATAACAAAGAACACGTCAACACCGAAAAATCCCCCATTGAAGCCGCGAATTGAAGCGTGATAGAGCACCACCGTAAGAACTGCGATCGCGCGAATTCCGTCTACTTCTTTAATGTGCTGGCTCGCAGGTGCACTATTCACGGTTGCTGGCAATCTCGGCACTTGCCAAGTCTAGGATTTATCGCTACACGTGAGATAGATTCGTGAGATGGAATTTAGATATCTCGGCCGAAGCGGCTTCAAAATCTCAGCAATTAGTTACGGCAATTGGATAACTCACGGCAGCCAAGTCGAAGAAGAAGCCGCCAACGCCTGCGTCAAGCGCGCACTCGAACTTGGCATCACAACTTTTGATACTGCCGATGTTTATGCAGGCACAAAGGCAGAAGAAGTTTTAGGTCGTGCGCTTGCTGGCGTGCCGCGCCAGAGCATTGAAGTTTTCACCAAGGTTTATTGGCCAACTGGTGCCGGCGTCAACGATCGCGGTCTGTCGCGCAAGCACATCATGGATTCAATTCACGGTTCGCTCAAGCGTCTCAAAATGGATCATGTCGATCTGTATCAGGCCCACCGTTACGACTCTGAGACGCCACTTGAAGAAACAATGCTCGCTTTTGCCGACATCGTGCGTCAAGGTAAAGCCCTATATATAGGTGTCTCAGAATGGGATGCGGATCAAATCACTCGCGGCGCAGCGCTCGCGCGCGAACTGCAAGTTCCGTTTATTTCTAACCAGCCTCAATATTCGATGCTTTGGCGCGTAATCGAACAAGAAGTAATCCCTGCTTCGCAGGACGCGGGCATGTCACAAATTGTTTGGTCGCCAATGGCACAAGGCATTTTGAGCGGCAAATATCTGCCAGGTCAACCACCACCGGCTGGTTCGCGTGCCACAGATGAACTAAGTGGCAAAAACTTTATTGCGCGTTGGATGAATGACGATGTATTAAACAGAGTTCAACAACTCAAGCCGATTGCCGAGAAAGCAGGCATCACTATGGCGCAAATGTCGATCGCCTGGGTATTGCAAAACAAAAACGTCGCAACAGCAATTGTTGGCGCAACCCGACCCGAGCAACTTGACGACAATGTCAAGGCTGCAGGCATCGTGCTCGAAGCCGACACACTAAAAGCAATCGACAAAGTGCTTGACGGCATCATCATCAGTGACCCGCGCAAAACCGAGTCACCAAATACGCGACCGTAATTAGTTTTTAATTCCCTTGACCTTTTTGGGTTCTGGGATACCAAGAACTAAGCAAATTGAGCGCATGGCGATTTTGTCCCATTCGTTGCTTTTTGGGTGCTTACCGTTAAGTTCAATAATTACGCGAGCGTTAACCATGCCAGTTAACCACGCAATATAAATTTCAGAATCAAAGTCATCGTTAATCCACCCACGTGCTTGGGCAAACCTAATTGGTTGTGCGCCAACTTCATTGGCTATTGATTGTGCGTTGTTGATTTCAACCGCAAGTTTTTTGTTGCTTTGAGCGCTGCCAAGTACTTCAACTCGCATTGAGCGAAAATCCTGTCGTTTTAGCGAGAACATTAAATTCAAATTTTGATGAGCAATTTTGACGAATTTAGATTTATTCTTCGCACTATATACCGCTGCCGCGAAACTTTTAATGAGATCAGTTTGGTAAAAAGTAAAACGATATGACTGAGCCGCCACAATCAGCCCAGTACGGTCGCCAAAAAGTCGATAGATAGTTGGCGGAGTTGTTTTGGATGCGGCACAAACGTCGCGAATTCGCACAGCCTTTTCGCCATTTTTGTCAATGATCTTTGCAACAATATGCAAAATCTGCTCGCGGAGCAATTGAGAATCTGCCACTCCAAGAACCCTAACGCCGTGTTTGTGTAATCGTACTTTTGTTAACGAAATCATAACAATGTTATGAAATATCGGAATTTTCGTTGAATTAATTTAGTGATTATTGGGCATTTCGTATTAGGGGAGGGGTAGCGTGCTCTTGTGGCTAAAAACTCCTCGGCAACATGTGCACCACATAAAGGGTACAACGCCCAGAAATTGCGGTCGCTATTTGTCGTCTTGCCGATGTTGCTTTTTGTTCTCGCAGGTTGTGACTCAAAAGCACCTGTCAGCTTCAATTATCAGTGCCCAGAAAATAACTTAGTTCAACTTGATCTGATTGATTTATCAAGTAGTGGACGTTCCAAAGATATTTTGGACGAAAGACTTAAAGCGATTCAATTAGATGTTGAGCGAGTTACTGATTGCGAAGGAACTTTCACTGTCGTGGCGTGGTCAGTTTCTTCATCGGCTAGTTTCACAGTTTTTCAAGGCGCACTTTCAACTTCTGGCGCAACCGAAATTGGGCGCGACCGAAAAATACCCAAAGCGGTAGCCCAGACGATGGTCGAGGTTCGCGCTGGTTTAACCGAAGCATTCGCAAAAGTAGATCCAGTCGGTTCAGATCTATTTGGTGCATTCAGCCTTGCTGAAGATCAAAATAAAATTCTTGGCCAAAACAAATATCTTGAAATAAACATCTTTACCGATGCAATAACCAATGTTCCGCCAGGTTCAGTCAATGAGCCAGGTCTCTCTGAAGATCAAGTAATTAAATTAGCCGAGCGTGCCACTCAAATTGATTTAAGAGATGTCCAAATTAAATTGATCGGTATCGGCAAGACAGGCGTTGAGGTACCCCAACCGCCTCAAGAGTACATATTGCTTTTGCGAAGTTATGCTGAAGCAATGTGCAAGAACACGCGAGCGAAATGCGTTACTTTGACAGCAGTTATTGAATAATTAATCTAAAAATCAGATCATAGGGGGATGAAATGAAACCAGAAGAAAATCAAGACTCTTGGGATAATAAAATTGCGGAAATCGTCGCACCCGCACGTCGAGGCATGTCTGACAGTTTCGACCGAGACCCATTTGAATTCGGATCCGGTGTCAGAATTCTTCCGCCCGCGTCTAAAGTTGCTGCAGATTTGCCAGCCGATTCGGTTTTGCATGTTATGGCACAATTTGTACTTGAGGGCCGTGCGCAAGTTGCAGAATATTCTGCAAGTGCGAGTGCTGCAATTCGAGGTCTTCTCGCGCGAGCACGTTCACGTCGATTCGAAGCCGAGCAACAGGCTAAAGCTCGCCGAATTATGCTCTCGAATTACAGGTCTGCGCTTACTCAACACGCTGATGCTCAGCGGATTCTCGGGCCACACGTTCGACTAAATGGCACAAATGCTAAAGGTTTATGGATTCTATTTTTCTTAGTTGGTGATTCGGCAGCAATGACATTGGCGTTGACATACGGCGGTGAGTCTCCATATTTTTCGGTTCTGATGTCTCTGGCAATTGGCGCCGCCGTGATTGTTATCGGTAAAACGGCAGAAGACGTTCGTCGCGAATCATTAGTCAAGACAATTAAGACCACTGAAGATCCTGAGACGAATCGCGTTGTTGATGCAGTCTTTGGCATGAACGAAAGTGGACGTTTGCTAAATCGCAGAGTACTTTTAGTTTTCGCATTATCTTCGTTGATTCCGGCAATTGCGGTGTTGGTTTATAGAACTGCCGAAGAAAGTTTCGCGATTGGTTTGTCGTTTGCGCTTTGGACGATCATCGTTGGTTGTGGCTCATTCGCTGCTTCGTGGTTCTACTGTGACCCTGCCAAAGCATTTATTGGTTTAACAAAAGATGCCGTTGAAGAAGCCGAAGAAGCATGGCAGTCAACCGAGTTTGATGCGATCGAAGAACACAACGGCAGTATTGAAGCGGCGAGGCACATTGTTGAAGAGTTTCGTCAGCGAGCAGATTCTTCTTGGAGTCTCACGCTTGCAGGTGCAGCAAGTGCACTGGTTGCAAATAGTTCGTCACTTGGCATCGCCCAATCTGGCGGGCATTGGTTGTTGAACCAAGAGGTCCCAATGGTTAGATGGCCAGAACTAGAGAATTATTTAGAGATCCTTGATGATGTAGACGTCAGTCTTGGCGAGAGCAATGACTTGTTTCCCGTGATTTTTGGCGACGACACAAATCAAATGACTCGACCAAAGCTCAAAAAATAATTTTTGACGAATTCTTTATATTAACTTAACGAGAATTATTGAGATTCAAAATTGAGCACTCGTAGAAGCAAACGAAAGCGCAAACAACGAATCGTTTACGCGTCTATCGGTGCGGGCGTGTTCGTTTTAGTGTGTGTCATTGCCGGCGTAATTGTGACAGTGGGGCTTCCAGGTGCGTCGCAGTCAAGTGATCGCTCATCGGCAACCGACTTGTCGCGACTTGAAGGGTTAGCCGATGTTGTTATCCCTGAATACG
This sequence comes from Actinomycetota bacterium, assembly GCA_026393655.1. GTDB lineage: Bacteria > Actinomycetota > Acidimicrobiia > Acidimicrobiales > Ilumatobacteraceae > BACL27. The sequence continues at coordinate 10,831 of JAPKZT010000198.1, forward strand.
AAGATGAAAACCTCTGGTGGGTCTCAAATAGCGCAAGCGCCGAGCCGGAGACTGCAAGTGAAATTCTCGGTAAGTTAGCAAATTCAAAATATTCAAGAATGTTGATCTCGGGTGACGTGCTTTTTGCTCCCGATGAAAGCACATTGACTGAGCGCTCTAAACAAGCGATCGATGAAGTAGTTTCAACAATCGTAGATCCGCAGGCAAAAGTAGTCGTTGTCTGTCATAGTTCAAGTGATGGACCACTTGATCAGAGACTTCCGCTTAGTGAAGAGCGCGCATCCGTGCTCGCAGACGCACTTGAAGCAGCAATGAACAGAAACGCAAATTCAATTGATCGCGTTGGGCTCGGCGATACCTCACCCTTGTCGGGGATTGATGGCTCTACTGTGGCGGGCCTAGCGTTGAATCGCAGATGTGAAGTGTTTGTCGAGCTTAAGAAATAATCGCCGCTAGGCCAGGGCAAAGACTCGGTGAAAGTCAACTTATAGGTGAGATAAACGCCTTAGTTGTCGAAGCGGTCGAGGTTCATCACCTTTGTCCATGCGGCAACAAAATCGCGCACGAACTTTGCCTTCGCGTCGTTTTGAGCGTAGACCTCGGCGAGTGCACGCAGTTGCGAGTTTGATCCAAAGATCAAGTCGTTGCGCGTACCTGTCCAGATGACTTTGCCAGTCTTGCGATCGCGACCTTCAAACAATTCTTCAGACTTGTCTGTTGGCTGCCAGTCGATATTGATGTCAGTCAAGGCAACGAAGAAGTCGTTCGTCAGAACGCCTGGTGTCTTGGTGAACACGCCATGATTCGAACGCTTGTAGTTCGCATTCAATGCCCTCATGCCACCGACTAGCACAGTCATTTCTGGCGCACTAAGTGTGAGCAGGCTCGCTTTCTCAAGCAACAACTGTTCGGTTGTCTGAACATGGCCTGGGCGCAGATAGTTACGAAAACCATCAAAAGTTGGTTCAAGCACCGCGAATGAATCAACATCAGTCTGTTCGGCCTTTGCGTCACCACGACCTGCCAAGAAAGGCACTTCGATGTTTACGCCGGCATCTTGCGCAGCCTTTTCGACTGCGGCGTTACCGCCGAGAACAATCAAGTCGGCAATCGAGAAGCCCGTTTCTGCGCTGAGTGCTTCATAGATTTTTAGCGCTTTCGCCAATTCAGTTGGATCGTTTGCTTCCCAATTTTTCTGTGGCGCTAAACGAATGCGTGAGCCGTTTGCACCGCCACGCTTGTCTGTGCCTCTGAAAGTCGAGGCTGATGCCCATGCGGTGAAGACCAACTCTGAAACCGAAAGTCCGCTTGCGAGGATTTTCTTCTTCAGGTTTGAAACATCTGCGCCAGTTGGCACTTTATTTGGTTTTGAAATTGGATCTTGCCAAATCAGATCTTCTGCTGGCACCAAGTTGCCCAAGTAGCGAGTCTTTGGTCCCATGTCGCGGTGATTTAGTTTGAACCAGGCGCGAGCAAATGCATCGGCAAACTTGTCTGGGTTTGCGTAGAAGTCTTTCGAAATCTTGAGGTAAGCAGGATCAAACTTCAGCGCGAGATCGGCTGTCGTCATAATCGGCGCATGCTTTCGCGAAGCATCGTGCGCATCCGGCACTGTGTCAGCCATCGCTCCGCCTTTTGGTATCCACTGTTGTGCACCTGCAGGGCTCTTGGTTAACTCCCATTCGTTCTCGAGCAGAATTTTAAAATATTCGTTATCCCACTGCGTTGGATTAGTTGTCCATGCGCCTTCGATGCCGCTGGTGATTGTGTCGACACCGCGACCTGAACCCATTGAGTTCAACCAACCAAGACCCATCGCCTCAATTGGTGCTGCTTCGGGTTCTGGGCCAACATGTTTGCCTGGGTCGCCAGCACCGTGTGTTTTACCGAATGTGTGACCGCCTGCAACGAGTGCAACAGTTTCTTCGTCGTTCATCGCCATTCGCGCGAATGTTTCGCGAATGTCGCGCGCTGACCCAACTGGATCTGAGACTCCGTTCGGGCCCTCTGGGTTGACATAAATCAAACCCATTTGAACTGCGGCTAATGGGTTTGCAAGTTCGCGATCACCTGAGTATCGCTCGTCGGCAAGCCATGTTGTTTCTTTGCCCCAATAAGTGTCGTCTGATTCGTAAACGTCTGGGCGACCACCGGCGAAGCCGAACGATTTGAAACCCATCGACTCGAGAGCAACGTGTCCAGTGAGGATCATCAAGTCGGCCCAAGAAATTTTGTTGCCATACTTTTGCTTGATCGGCCAAAGAAGGCGTCGGGCTTTGTCGAGGTTGCCGTTGTCTGGCCAAGAGTTGGTTGGCGCAAAGCGTTGCATGCCCGCGCCACCGCCACCGCGACCATCTTGAATTCGATATGTACCAGCAGCGTGCCATGCCATGCGGATGAAGAACGGTCCGTAGTGGCCGTAGTCGGCTGGCCACCAGTCTTGTGAGTCTGTCATCAAGGTGGTGAGATCTTTTACTACTGCGTCAAGATCAAGTGACTTGAACTCTTTTGCATAATCGAAATCAGAGTCCATCGGGTCGCCAACTTCTGGATTGTTGTGGAGGACTCTGACGTTGAGTTGATTTGGCCACCACTTTGTATTTGTGGTGCCCATGTTTGCTGATGTGATTGCTCCGCCTGAAAAAGGGCAACTGCTGGTTTGGTTGTTTGTCATGCTGACAGTCTGGGGCGTTTTTAACCATAAGACAAATAGCACTTTTTGCGATGTATCATAAGATTTAGTTATGTCACTGCCGACTCTTCAACAGCTGCGCTACTTCGCTGCAATTGCAGATGCGGGTGCGTTTGGTATCGCCGCCGACAACGAATTCGTCTCGCAACCCGCATTGAGCGCACAGATCAAAGAACTTGAGCGAAAGCTGGGCGTCACTCTCTTTGAACGAACAAACCGTGGCGTGTTGCTAACGACCTCTGGTGCCGAAGTGCTTAAACGAGCGCGGGTGGTTTTGCAAGAAGTGGATGGCCTTGTTGAAGCAACTAAACATGACGGAAAGCGTTTGCGAGGCGAGATCGGACTCGGCGTGATCCCAACACTTGCACCTTATGTATTGCCCGACATTGTTCGTGCTTTTAAGACAGCGCACCCAGACGCCGAGTTGCGAATATTTGAGTTTAAAACAAACGACATGTTTGATTCACTACGTCGAGGTGAGATTGATTTGGGTCTCTTGGCATTGCCGGTTTTTTCTGATGAGTTTCTCGCTGCGCCAATTGCTGAAGATAAATTTCTGCTCGCAATCCCGTCTAATCACGAATTGGCACGCACGAAGTCTCCAATCAAGTTAGAAAAGTTACGTGGCGAGCGGGTAATTCTTCTTGAAGAAGGGCATTGTCTTCGCGATCAAGTCGCGCAAGTGTGCCAACTTGCGTTTAGTGAACCAAGTGAAATTCAGGCGACGAGTATGGCAACTTTGGCGCAAATGGTCGCAGCAGGAATGGGCGTCACATTGTTGCCCGAGTGCGCAGAAAAAGTAGAGGCGGGCGCGGGTCGGGGCAT
>JAPKZT010000269.1 GCA_026393655.1 Actinomycetota bacterium
CTTTGAGTTCACGCACCACATCGAGCACTTCGCCGACAAGCTCGGGGTCGAGCGCCGAGGTTATTTCATCAAGCAACAGCACTTCAGGGTTCATCGCCAGCGCACGAACTATGGCGACTCGTTGTTGTTGACCGCCCGATAGTTGGTCTGGGTATGCGTCGATCTTTTCGTCTAAGTTGAAACGCTTAAGCAATGAATGAGCCGTTGCATTCGCCTCTTGCGTTGACTTGTTAAGTACCTCAGTTAGTGCGAGCGTAATATTGCGGCGCACACTCATGTGCGGAAACAAATTAAAACTCTGAAACACGATGCCAATTCTGCGCCGAATTGGATCTGGGTCGCGACCAACCTGCGAAATCTCATCTCCGTCGAGAAAAATTGCACCAGCATCAACTGGCTCCAGCAAATTGACGCATCTCAATAATGTTGTCTTGCCCGAACCACTAGAGCCGATGAACGAAACGACTTCACCAGCGTTTACTTCAAGGTTGAGTCCGGCAAGCACTTTTCGCTCAGCAAAACTTTTGTGCACGTTATCGAGCCGAAGTTTCATCGAACCCTCGTAGCAGAGGTGCGTTTGCGTTCACGTGCGAGTAGAAAATCAGTTGTCCGTGTGAGCGGAATCGTGATCATCAAAAAAATAATTGCCGCACCGATATATGGCGTGAAGTTGGCAAACTTTGCTTTATCGATATTCGCTTGGCGCAAAATCTCAATCGGCCCGATCAAACTGACGAGGGCGACATCTTTTTGTAAACTCACCAGGTCATTCATTAGTGGCGGTACTACGCGGCGAATTGCTTGTGGCAAAATTACAAAGCGCATTGTCTGCGAGTTTGATAAACCCAGGGACCTTGATGCTGCGCGCTGCGATTCATGCACACTGTCGATGCCAGCGCGAAAAACCTCGGCAATATATGCACCGTAAGTTAGGACTAGGGCGACCGAACCCCATAAAAGCGGCGAATTAAATGGGCGTTCTAGACCAACACCTGGCACGCCGAAACCAATTAGATATATCCACAAAATAACCGGCACACCACGCATGATGTCGATATATCCGATAACGAAAATCCGAATCGGAAACAGCGCTGGGTTGCGCGAACTGCGGGCGATTGCCAAAACTAATGCCAAAGCAATAATTGCGGGCGTTGACCAAGCAAAAATCTTGATGTCTAAAACAAATGCGTCGAGCAATCTTGGTAATGAATCAATTAATCTCTCGCCATTAAAAAATGACTCTTTAACGCGATCCCAACGGGGGAGGCGTGGCACCAGAAATATAAGTAGCGAAACAACAACGACAGTGCTCAGCGCAGCGATAATGCTGCTGCGCTGGCGCTGCCGTTGTTCGAACCTCTGGCGTTGAGTTTTTGTTTCCGTGTTAATTAGTTCTTGATTAGTCGAGACTGATCACAGGCGCGTTTGTTTTATCGGCCAGCCAAGTCTTTTCAATTTCTGCCAATTTGCCTGAATCTTTAATCGTTGCAAGTGCAGTGTTTACACAATCAACGAGTTTGTTGTCTTTATCAAACAACAAACCAAAGTTGTCAGCAGCGACTGCATCACTCAGCGGAAACTGGCCGATAACTTTCGATCCTTCGATTTCGACAGCACTGATGTAGAACGCTGTTGGCAAGTCAACAACGATTGCATCAATTTGTTTTGCTTCGAGTGCCGCCTTGGCGCCAGCGTTGTCGTCGTAAATGAACGGTTCATTAGTTGGCTTGATGACGTTAAGAATGAAGTCAAGACTTGTCGTGCCAGATTGCGCGCCAAACTTTAGTTCTTTGAGTTCTGAAAGTTTTGTTGCACTTGCGACAGGCGAGTCAGCGAAACCTACAACTGCTTGATTTGTCGAATAGTACGGGTCGCTGAAACTTACTGTTGCTTTTCGCTCATCGGTAATCGAATACTGCTGTAAATTGAAGTCGAAATTTTTTGCACCTGGTTGGACTGCTTCGTCAAAGCCGGTACGCACCCACACGACGTCTGCGTTTTTATAACCGAGTTCTGTTGCAACTGCATATGCAACCGCTGCTTCAAAGCCTTCACCAGATTCCGGTTTATCGCCGACAACCCATGGCTCAAATGCTGGAGTACCAGTGGCGATTGTTAATTTGCCTTCCGTGATTGTCGGGCAGGCTGCACTTGATTTGTCGTTGCTGCAACTAGCAAGCCCCAAAGCAGCAATACTGCCGAGGATTATTGCCGAGCGGGTGAAGCGTGATTTGGTGGTCATATAGAAGTTCCTTTCCACAGAACGTGCATTTATTGAAGGCAAAACTAGCACTACTTGACACTGAGACGGTTAGGGTCTTATTGTCTCACTATGGCTATCGCATTTGATGCAAACCAGTCGGCGTTCACCGAAGTAGAAACGCGCGTGCTAGATGCCACAAAGTTAGCGATTGAAAAGTGGGGAGTTTCGAGGTTCACCGTTGCCGATGTTTGTGAACTCGCTGGTGTTTCGCGAGCGACTCTCTACAGAATGTTTCCAGGCGGAAAAGAAATTTTGCTCGAAGCACTGCACGTTCGTTCGCTAGATGAGTTTTTCACCACGCTGTTAGATCGCGCCGATGGTGCAAAATCGCTTGAGGATCTTCTTGTGCGTTGCATCGTTGTAGCCACAACTGAACTTCGAAACGACGAGCATTTAGCGATGATGCTGGCCACAGAACCCGGCACGACGTTGATGCAATTCACGATTGATGGGTTGTCACGAATTGTTCGAGTGGCATCTGCGTATCTTGCACCGTTAGTGGCAGACTTTTTGCCGAAGCGCGAGGCTGATGCATTGGTTGAAGTTTTGGCTCGTCTTGTGATCTCGTATTTCTTGACGCCTTCAGATCATTTTGATTTCACAGACAAAGCAAGCGCAGCAAAATTTTTGAACACGCATATCAATATCCACGAGTTATCAAAAAAATAAAAATAGGAGAGCCATGTCAATCACAGAAAAGCAAAATCAAGACATTATCGGTCGAGATCAAATCAACAATATTGAGGCGATCCTCAGTATTCCGGTCACACCAACAAACGAAATTGAGCACGCTGTAAAAAATAACGCTGACACAATTTTTACATGGGATTATTCGTTGACCCGACCGCCATTGCGCAAACTTTATGAGAAAGCCAAGACCAGTCAGTGGAATGGCACAACCGATTTGCCGTGGGACACAGCAGTTGATATCGAAAAGACTGTTGCTGCCGATCAAGCAGCAATTGGTAACGGTGTAGACCCAAGTTGGTATGCCGATACAAAACTTGCAACATGGGGCGACAAAGAATGGCTTGAGTTCGGTATTCAAAGTCGCAAGTGGATGCTTTCGCAATTTCTTCACGGCGAGCAGGGTGCATTGATCTGCACAGGCAAAATTGTCGAAACTGTGCCGTGGTACGACGCAAAGTTGTATGCCAGCACCCAAGTCGTAGACGAAGCACGACATGTTGAAGTGTTCGCGCGTTATCTAGACGAAAAACTTGAAGGCGGATACCCGATTAATGCTCACCTTGGTTTGCTGCTTGACGACATCGTTAAAGATTCGCGTTGGGACTTGACATATCTCGGAATGCAGATCATGGTTGAGGGCCTCGCACTCGCAGCATTCGGCTACCTGCATCAATTAACTGGCGAGCCGCTACTCAAGAAACTTCTTCGTTATGTAATGAGTGACGAGGCGCGACACGTTGCGTTCGGCGTTTTGAGCCTTAAAGAGGTTTATGACGGAATGAGTGATGCAGAAATTATGGAGCGACAAGAGTTTGCCTACGAGGCAAGTATTCGTATGCGTGACCGATTCTTGCAACAAGAAGTTTGGCAATACATGGGTGTAGATCCGAAATCAGTGATCCCGTTGTTGATTAACGATCCAACACGCAAAATATTTCAGCAGATGTTGTTCGCCAAGATTGTGCCGAACTGCAAGAAGCTCGGTTTACTTGATCGCAACGATTTTTGGTTGCGTCATCGTTTCGAAGAGATGGGTGTTATCCAGTTCGAAGATTGGGAGAACACCGGTGATGAGTATCTCAAGTTCGAAATCGGTAAAGAGGTTGAAGCAGCGCAGTAATTTGGCGCGTAAATCTATACAGCCGTGAGTTCTTGACTGGCTAGCATCTAACCATGCCAAGATTCGGTCAAGTACTCACAGCAATGGTCACCCCGTTTGATAAAAACGGAGAACTAGATCTCGACGGCGTGCGTCGTCTCGCAAAGTGGCTGCAAGACAATGGCAACGACGGGCTAGTAGTTGGTGGCACAACAGGCGAAGCATCAACACTCACCGACGATGAAAAACTCTCGTTATTTAGTGCAACTGTCGATCCCAGTTATTGCCGGGACAGTCACGAACGACACTCGTCATTCAATACACCTAACGAAACAGGCTTCAAAACTCGGTATTTCTGGAGTGCTCGCGGTTGGCCCTTATTACAACCGTCCATCGCAAGCCGGCATTTTGGCTCACATGACAGCAGTTTGTGCTGCGACAACTCTTCCGGTCGTTGTTTACGACATTCCGGTGCGTACTGGTCGAAAGATTTCAACTGCAACACTCGCCAAACTTGCAAACGAAGTAAAAAATGTTGCCGCGTTGAAAGATGCGAGCGGCAACCCGGCCGAGACCGCGATGTTAATGACCCAAGTGCCAAAAAGTTTTGAACTTCTCAGCGGCGATGATGGTTTGACTTTGCCGCTAATGGCGATTGGTGCAGTCGGCGTTATCGGCGTCGCAACCCATTGGACAGGTGTCGATCACCAAGAAATGTTTAAAAAATGGAATGCCGGCGATATCGCAGGCGCTCGAGCAGTGAACGCTCGAATGTTAGAAAGTTTCGCGTTTGAAACTGGCGACGAAAATCCAAATCCATTGCCAAGTAAAGCGATGATGAACCATCTTGGTTTATCGGTTGGTGATGCGCGCTTGCCGATGGGGCCGCCACCAAGCGGTCTCGCCGAGAGGGCAGCAAAAGTATTTGGTAATTTGCAAGCAGCGCGTGCTGCCGCAAGTCGCTAACGAAAAACTTAATGTCAAAACCAGTTCGGATTTCGTTTCTCGGCGGACTCGGTGAAATCGGTCGCAACTGCATGGCGATTGAGCAAGATAAAAAAATCTTGTTGATTGATTGCGGATTGATGTTTCCAAAAGCCGAGCATGGCGATGACATTGATGTGATAATTCCTGACTTCACCTGGTTACTTCAAAACAAAGAGCGAATTGTTGGATGTGTTGCAACTCATGGTCACGAAGATCACGTGGGTGCATTGCAATATTTATTGCGCGATGCTTCGTTTCCGTTATACGGTTCGGCACTGACTTTAGGTTTGGCTCGAAATCGAATTGCTGAAGCCCGACTGACTGAGAAAACTAAGTTCATCGAAGTTGACGACAACGATCGAGTCAAGATTGGTCCATTTGAAGTTGAGTTCATACCAGTAACACATTCTGTTCCGCATGCTCACGCAATCGCTTTGCATACAGCGCAAGGCGTGATTGTTCATTCGGGCGATTTCAAACTAGATCTGACACCAGTTGATGCTCGACGCACCGATCTTGCACGGCTTGGTTCGCTTTCTTCAAATGAAGGTATTCGGTTGTTGATGCTTGACTCAACAAATGCTGGTGAGCGAGGTCACGCACCGAGCGAATCAGATGTTGGCGTTGTGTTGCGACAACTATTTAACGACCATCGCAGCAAGAGGATTATCACTGCAAGTTTTGCGAGCCATATTCATAGAGTGCAACAAATTGCTAACGCGGCTATTGAGTCGGGTCGTGTTGTTGTGCCATTAGGTCGATCAATGATCAATAACATTCGTCTCGCACGAGATCTGAAAGTTTTGACGATCCCCGAAAAAAGTTTGGTTAGTTCTGACTCGCTCGGCAAATATGAAGACGAAGAAATCTGCATCATTTCAACTGGGTCACAGGGCGAAGCGATGTCTGCCCTGACTTTATTAGCCAAGGGCGACAGCCGCTATGTAAAAGTAGGGGAGAATGACACAGTTGTGTTCTCTAGCCACGCGATTCCGGGCAACGAACATAATGTCAACAAAGTGATAGACGCATTGTTGCGCCGCGGCGCCACTGTCGTGCATTCGGGTATCGCCGATGTGCACGCGACGGGTCACGCACAGGCTGAAGATCTAAAAATGTATTTGAACATTACTGAACCTGAATGGTTTATCCCGATTCATGGTGAGTATCGCCACATGGTTGCTAATACCGAGTTGGCAAAAATCATGGGAGTCGCGCCAAGCAAAGTTTTGTTATGCGAAGACGGTGATGTAGTTGAAATCACCGACAAGAATCTCGACTTTGATGGTCGTATACCAGCGGAGTTTGTCGTGCCAGTAAAACTACAACGGGGCAACAAGAGCAAAAAGGCCAAGCGTTAGTAAGCAAGCACAAGGATCAGTCCTGTTAGTCCCTGACCGAGAGATGCCCGATTGGTAATATTGTTTCGTGGCAAAAGCAGCGAAATCCAAATCTTCGCGATCTAAATCTTCGCAGCCTAAATCGTCACAGTCTAAATCTGGGTCGTCTGGTGCAAAGCGAAAAGCACAGTCAACGTCTCATTTGAGCACGTATCGAGAACATGAAAAAGATGATGAACCGATGAAGTATTACTACAAGTCGGAGCATCCGCCAATGTTTGGTGGTTTGTTTGCGGGTCGTTCAAACGAATTCGGTGGACTGGGGTTAATGGCGTTTGGGATTTTGCTTGTTTTGTCTGTCTATTTAGAGTCGGCTGGTCTGGTTGGTAAAGCATTAGACAGCGCACTGCTGTTTTTGATTGGTGGTGGACGGTATTTTTTGCCAGTCCTTAGTTTTGGGCTTGGAATCGTTCTGGCAATTCAAAAAGATTGGCAGATGCGATCTCGTAATGTAATTGGTTGGGCGTTATTTTCCGGTGTGCTACTTGGACTTGTACATATTTATTCGAGTGATTCCGCAAAAAATCCTGGTGGCGGGATCGGATGGCTGTTTAGCGAGCCAATAACCAGGTCATTTTCTGACACTGGAGCAACTGCACTTTTAGCGATATTGCTCGTTGCTTCAGCAATGCTGATCACCGGTAAATCTGTGATTGAGTTATGCGTTTTAATTTGGAGATTTATCGTCGGAGCAAATTCTTATGTTGCACAAAAAAGCAAAATCCAAAACGATTTACACGGCGCAAACGGATTGGATATAGATTTTGATAATCCTGAAGATTTTGATGGTGAGTCGGCGCAATTATTTGATTTTGCGCTAGATCCAGATAATGCAAATTTGGATGACGAAGATGTTGTAGAAACAGAAATAGTTGAAGAAAAACCAAAGCGCGGTCGCAAGCGACGCGAACGGGCGAAAGCAAAACTTGCACCAGTTAAGGGTGAGTTGCAGGAGATACCGCTCGGACCATCTGGGCAGCCAAGTGTTTGGACGCTTCCAGAAATAGAATTTCTTTCATTAACGAGTAACAAAAAAGCGAACGAGCAAACAATTCGAGATCGTGGCGATCAACTCGTCGCCGCGCTGGCTTCGCATGGTGTCGAGACTGTGCTCGTCGGTTACACCCGTGGACCAACCGTTACTCGTTACGAACTTTCGCTAGGCGACGGCGTAAAAGTTGCGAAAGTTACTTCGTTGTCGCGCGACATTGCCTACACAATGGCTGCAACTGATGTGCGAATTCTCGCACCAATACCTGGTCGATCAGCGATCGGTATTGAAGTACCAAATGAACTTCGAGAACTTGTCTCAATCGGTGATCTCTTAGTTTCGCAAGAAGCGCGCACGGCAAATCATCCACTTGATGTTGCTGTTGGCAAAGATATTTCGGGTCGCTCGGTTTTCTTAAATATTTCTACGACACCCCACTTGTTAATTGCAGGCGCTACAGGTGCAGGCAAATCAAGTGCGATCAACTGCATCATCACATCGGTTTTGATGCGGGCGACACCTGATCAGGTCAAGATGATTCTCATCGACCCAAAGCAGGTTGAGATGGGGCAGTATGCACGCTTGCCGCACTTGTTGACCGCTCCGGTTACGAACCCGAAAAAAGCCGCTAATGCACTTGGCTGGGCAGTAAAAGAAATGGAACGTAGATACGACGTGTTGGTTGAAGCCGGCTTCCGTGACATTGCTGGTTACAACGCTGCATACGATCGTGGTGAAATGACAGTCGAGTCGGGTCAACCCGCAGATAAAAAGTTTGAGCGGATTCCGTACGTTTTGATTGTTGTTGATGAGTTAAACGATTTGATGATGGTGGCTGCACGAGATGTAGAAGATTGCATTACGCGAATCGCGCAAAAAGCACGCGCAGTTGGAATCCACTTAATTGTTGCAACACAGCGACCGAGCGTGAACGTAATAACTGGTGTAATTAAAGCCAATATTCCCGCGCGGATGGCCTTTGCCGTTTCAAGTCTCACCGATAGTCGCGTAATTTTAGATCAGCCTGGTGCTGAAAAATTGATTGGTATGGGTGACATGTTGATGTTGCCAGGAAATACTTCGGTGTCGCAACGACTGCAATCGGCATGGGTCAGCGAAAACGAAGTGAAGAAAGTTGTCGGACACTGGCGACGACAAGCCCCAGAAGTCACCTATGTCTCTGGTGTCGAAGGCGAAGCCAATGCCTCGGGCAGTGCTTCTGTATTTGGTGGCAGCAGTGGCGACGAAGGTGATGATGAATTAATGCGTCAAGCGATGGATCTAGTTGTTCGCACGCAACAAGGCAGTACTTCGATGTTGCAGCGCAAGCTTAAAGTTGGTTTTGCGCGTGCGGGTCGCCTGATGGACATGCTTGAACAACGTGGTGTAGTTGCTGCAAGTGAGGGCTCAAGGCCCCGCGAAGTATTGATGAGCGTCGAAGAACTAGAACTGATTCAAAAAGCGAGTTAGCACGGTTATTTAAGTTAGACGGATATTGAAATTAGATAGCATTACAACCCGTGGCACAGCGTTTTTACCTTGAGTCGCTTGGTTGTCCAAAGAATGATGTTGACTCAGACAAAATAATTGGCACGTTGATGCTTGACGGTCTTGAGCGAACTGATGATGCAAGTCTGGCTGATCTTGTTGTTGTCAACACTTGTGCATTTATCGAAGACGCGCGAAGAGAATCTATTGACACCGTGTTGGCGCTTTCGAAACAGCGCAAAGATGGCGCACGCGTCGTTGTAACGGGTTGCATGGCCGAGCGATACGGGTCGGAGCTTGCCGAGTCGCTGCCTGAGGCCGACCACATCGCAGGTTTCGGAGTGCCGATCACACTTACTAAAAAATCGTTGGCGGTGTCTGGCGAACAAGTACCCGCATTTGATTTGTTGAACTTGCCGCGACCAAAGTCGAGTTCGCCATGGGCATATATAAAGATCGCCGAAGGTTGCGATCGAAACTGTGGTTTCTGTGCGATACCGAGTTTTCGTGGACCTCAACGAAGTCGTGATGTTGAATCGATCCTCGCTGAAGTAGACCAACTTGGTGCCAAAGAAATTGTTTTGGTTGCCCAAGACCTCGCAAGTTATGGAAAAGATCGACCTGAAGAACTTGGCGCAGGTTCAATTGTTGAATTAGTCAATCGTGTTGCCAGCAAAGTGCAACGCACGAGACTGCTCTACTTATACCCGAGCGATTTAAGTGATGCTTTGATAGATGCGATTTGCGCAACTGGTGTGCCGTATTTTGATCTTTCGTTACAGCATGTCTCTAAAGTGCATTTACGTCGAATGCGTCGATGGGGTGACGGTACGCGCTTTTTGAATCGCATCGAAGATATTCGCAAGCGCGAGCCGCAAGCAGCGATGCGAAGTAATTTTATTGTTGGGTACCCGGGCGAAACCGAAGAAGATCACGACGAGTTACTCGCATTTATTGAAGATGCACAACTTGATTGGTGTGGTTTCTTTGGGTTTAGTCCAGAAGAGGGCACTTATGCCTTGAACTTGCCCGATCATGTAGACAAATCACTAATGAACGAGCGTCTCGGCGAACTGCGCGAAATGCAAGATGCGATTACAGCGCGTCGTCGGGATGACTTAATTGGCGAAACACTAGAAGTGCTCGTAGATTCGCCTGGGATAGGCAGAAGCCATCGAGAAGCACCAGAAATTGACGGAGTAATTCATGTCAGCGAGACTCTAGGCGTGGGAAGTTTTGTACAAGTCGAAATCGCTGATGCTCTCGGTCCAGATCTATTGGCAGTTGGCGCCGCGCCAGATGCGGCGAGTAGGTAGATCGTGCCCGTAGATCCAAATGCATTAGCAACTTGGGCGAATGCGGTTACTGTTTCGCGTATTTTGGTTTCACCACTTTTATTTACGGTTGTGTCACTTGATAACACAGGTTCGTGGCTTGCAGCGTGGCTTTGGTTTGCGCTGTGCGTTAGCGATGTTCTAGACGGATATTTAGCACGCCGACATGGTGCAACTAAGAGTGGTGCGTTTCTTGACCCGCTCGCCGACAAAGTGCTCGTGCTTGGTGCAATGTTCACACTTGTGAATCGCGGAATGTTTTCGATATGGCCAGTCGTGATTATTGCGATTCGCGAAGTAATCGTCAGCGTCTATCGCGTTGTAGTTGGAGCAAAGGGCGTCTCAGTGCCAGCGAGCCGAATCGCCAAAGTTAAAACTCTGAGTCAGCAAGTATCGGTTGGGTTTGCGCTTGCACCATTTAGCGCGCGCGATATGACATACGCATGGAAAATAACGCTTTGGCTGGCTGTGGCGCTGACAATCATCAGCGGTACGCAGTATGCGGTTCGCGCGTTTAAGCCGGGCATGATTTTGCGTCGGGTAACGAAATAATGCGTTGCAGTGTTGTTGCTATTGGCACCGAACTTTTACTTGGGCAAATTGTTGACACGAACTCTTCGTGGTTGGGTGAGCAACTAGCTGCTGCTGGCATTGATTCACTATTTCAAGTAAAAGTTGGCGACAATCTTGGTCGAATCGTCGCTACTTTGAAATCAACTCTCGAACAAGCAGATGCAGTAATTATTTGTGGCGGTCTTGGGCCAACCCACGACGACATCACTCGCGAAGCAATCGCCGAAATAATGGGTGTCGAGTTAGAAATGAATGATGAAGTTGCGTTAGTAATCGAACAGATGTTTACTGCGCGCAATCGCCGAATGCCTGAAAATAATTTGCGTCAAGCAATGGTGCCGCGTGGAGCAAAAATTATTGAGCAACGTCGAGGTACTGCGCCAGGTTTGATCTGCCCAGTTGGTGACAAAGTTATGTATGCCGTTCCTGGTGTACCGTTTGAACTTTATGAAATGTTTGAGCGAGCAATTTTGCCAGATTTGTTGGCTCGAAGCGGTGAAGCATCTGTAATTAAAAGCCGCGTATTGAGAACTTGGGGCGATAGTGAGAGCGGGCTCAATGAACGACTTGTCGGCGTGATCAGCGAACTCGAGAAAATTGGCAATCCGACGCTTGCATTTTTGGCCAGCGGCTGGGAAGGAATAAAGGTCCGCCTGACTGCTAAGGCAAACACACAGCAAGATGCGATGAATCTGATCGATGTGTGGGATGCAAGAGTTCGTGCTGAAGTTGGCGACATCGTGTTTGGCGTTGATGATCAAACAATGGAGTTGGTCGTTCTAGATATCTTGCGTAAAAAAAATCTCACTCTCGCAGTTGCTGAATCAGTGACCGGTGGTCTGGTGTCTGGACGACTCACCGCTGTGCCTGGCGCAAGCGATGTTTTTCGAGGTGCCGTTGTCAGTTATGCAAGCGAAGTGAAATATGAAGTTTTAGGTATTACTAATGAAATAGTTGTAACTGAGGCTGCCGCCAAAGAAATGGCTACTGGAGTTCGAAAAGCTTTGGGTAGCGATATCGGTCTTGCCTTGACTGGTGTGGCTGGCCCCAGTGAGCAACAAGGCGTAAAAGTCGGCACGCTTTGTGTCGGTATCGCGATGCCTGACGGTGCAACGAAGTCAATGACGATGCATTTGCCGATCGGTCGCGAGCAAATGCGTCAGTTATCGGTTATTAGCGCGCTTAACTTTCTCAGAAATGAACTAACTCAATAAATAGCTTTCTTTACATTCCGTAAACCTCAAGACCAATCAACATAAGCGTTCTCGGGCGGTTGCTAAGAGAAGTGTTAATGTCTACACAGCCAATTGGCGAAAACTAAACAAGGGGAGAACACATGAAAAGAAGTAAATTTTCAGCTCTCGCTTTCTCACTAGCAGCGGTACTTGGTGTCGCAGCGTGTGGTGGTAGCGACAGCGCAACAACAGATACAGCAGCGCCTGCAGAAACAGCAGCGCCAGCAGCAGCGGCTGATTACAGCAACTTAAAAGTTGCTGTTGTTTACATCGGCGTTCCTGGTGATGCTGGTTGGACATACCAGCACGATCAAGGAATCGCAGAACTTGAAGCCGAACTCGGAATCACCGTAACTCGTCTTGAGAACATTCCTGAAGGTGCCGATGCGACAGCTACTTACGACAAACTCGCGCGAGATGGCTACAACTTAATTTTTGGAACATCGTTTGGCTACATGGATCCAATGCTTGAGACAGCAGGAAAATACCCAGATGTTTGCTTCGAGCACGCAACTGGTTACAAGACTGCACCAAACATGGGAACTTACTTCGGAGCCGCTGAAGAAGCTCGTTACCTTTCTGGTATTGCAGCAGGAGCAGCATCAAAGAGTGGAAAATTGGGCTACGTTGCGGCGTTCCCGATTCCGGAAGTTGTTCGTGGAATCAACGCGTTCACACTCGGTGTACGTTCAGTGAATCCAAAAGCAACTGTTCAAGTTTCGTGGACATCAACTTGGTTTGATCCAGCAAAAGAAAAAGAAGCAGCTCAGTCATTGTTGCAAGCAGGCGCCGACGTTCTTGGTATGCATCAAGACTCAACAGCAACTGGTGAAGCAGCAAAAGAAGCTGGTGCAAAGTGGGTCGGCTATAACTCAGATACAAAAGCAGGAGACTTCCCAGATACTTGGTTGACAGCTCCAATTTGGGACTGGGGTCCTTATTACATCGCAGCCGCTAAATCACTTGCTGGTGGAACCTGTCTTGCAGGCGACGCTGGTCAGTACTACGGCAACATGAAAGACGGCACTGTAAAACTTGGTGCCTTTGGTTCGTCGGTAAGTGCAGAGACACAAGCAACTATTGCTACGAAAGCAGCAGCAATAATTGATGGTTCGTTCGCACCTTTCACTGGACCAATCAAAGACAATGAAGGCAAAGAACAAATCGCTGCGGGTGTAGTTGCACCGCTTGGTGATTTGCTCGGTCAGATGTACTTCGTTGAAGGTGTTATCGGCTCGACCAAGGGCTGATAGAGACAGGCTGATAGTTAAAGATGAATGCCTCCTCGGAGGCGACGCAGGGGTCGCATCGTGAAAACGGTGCGACCCCTTTTGCGTTGTCGGCACAAAATGTAACAAAGAGGTTTCCTGGTGTAATTGCAAATCTGCTCGTCAACTTTGACGTTGCGCGGGGCGAAGTGCACACGTTATTGGGCGAGAATGGTGCTGGCAAAAGTACTCTCGCATCAATTTTGAGCGGTCTTTATCGTCCGGACGAAGGTTCGGTTTTGCGAAACGGTAAAGAAGTTCGGCTGTCAAGCCCGCGCAGTGGATTAAGTCACGGAATCGCAATGGTTCATCAGCACTTTCGCTTAGTAGATCGTTTTACCGTTGCTGAAAATGTCGTGCTTGGTAGCAAAGGGCTTTCATTCGTATTGCAACCAAAAGACATTGAAGCCAGAGTTTCTGAAGTGAGTGAAAAGTTTGGTTTGCCATTAGACCCGCGAGCAGTCGTCGGTGAATTATCCGCAGGGCAAAGGCAACGTGTTGAAATTGTCAAGGCGCTTTATCACGGCGCCGAAGTGTTATTGCTCGACGAGCCGACGGCATTACTTGCGCCGCCAGAAGTAGTAAAACTATTTGAGACTGTTAGGGCGATGACTAGCGCTGGTAAATCAGTTGTTTTTGTAAGTCACAAACTTGGTGAGGTCGTAGATATTTCTGATCGCATCACAGTTATGCGTGATGGCAAAGTTACTGGCTCAGTCAAACGCGGTGAAGCAAATGCAAGTCGGCTCGCAGAGCTAATGGTCGGGCGAGAGATTACTCTTGCCCCGCGTCGTGGAACTTCAAATTCAGGCGATGTCTTGCTTTCGGTTTCGCAAGTTCATTTATCGCACGATCAATCGCAAAATCAGCCGAATCAGCCAAATATTCTCTCGGATATAAATCTCAGAGTTCGATCGGGCGAAATTTTGGGTATTGCTGGAGTTTCAGGAAATGGTCAACGCGATCTCGCCGAAGTAATTTCGGGGTTGCGGCAACCTGATCAAGGGGCCGTAACCGTATGTGGCTTACCGACAGTCGGTCTGGGTGCCCGAGCAACTCGACAGGCCGGTTTGGCTTATGTGCCCGAAGATCGACTTGGCACAGGCCTAGCGCCGTCGCTTTCAATAGTTGACAATCTTTTATTGACTCGCGATCGCGGTTTTCTAGTTGACCGTAAAAGTGCGTTGATAGAAGCAGAAGAATTCATTACGAAGTTAGAGATCAAGACGCCTGGCCCGCTGACCCCGACGCGAAAACTTTCGGGTGGAAACGCTCAAAAAGTTTTACTTGCGCGTGAATTATTTTCTACAGATTCATCCCGTGTATTAATCGTCTGTTCTCCAACTCGAGGTCTCGACGTTGGCGCCGTCGAATCGGTGCATGCGTTACTTGATCAAGCACGAAAGAACGGGAAAGCAATTCTGTTAATCAGCGAAGATCTAGATGAGGTTATGACCCTGGCCGATCGGGTGCTCGTGTTATATCGCGGATCAATAGTTCTCGAAGCAAAAGGCGTGGCAGAAGATTTTGAAAGAGTTGGTCGAGCAATGGCTGGGATTTCGGCATGATAATTGGTCAAGCACGCATTCAACTTGAGGCGCGATTAACTGCACCGCGTTGGCTCGTTGTTGCCGTGCCCGTGTTTTCGGTATTGTTCGCACTTGTCGTCGGTGGAGTGTTTTTACTAATTACAGGTCATCCGCCACTACGCACTTATGGCGATTTGCTGGATAACGGCTACACGAGTTTTTATGGCATCACAGACACGCTTGGTTTGGCGACCCCGCTTATCTGTACTGGTTTGGCTGCTGCGTTTGCATTTCGAATGAATCTCTACAACATCGGTCAAGAGGGCCAGTTGTATCTCGGCATGGTCGGTGGGGCATGGGCGGGTATCGCGCTCGCACCGCATTTGAATCAGTTCATTGCTGTGCCAGTTGTGCTCGTTACTGGTGCGCTGTTTGGTGCAGTGTGGGTTTTGGTGCCTGCACTTTTACGCGCACGCATGGGCACAAGCGAAATTGTCAGTACGTTATTGCTGAATTACGTGGCACTTAATTTAATTAATTATTTTATTTATGGCTCGCGCGGTTTTTTTAGAGACCCGTCAACTCCGTTTCCGCAAGGACGACCAATTAGTGAGAGTGCAAGATTTGATTCGTTCGGCACCACTAATACATATCCGACTTTAATTATCTCAATTATTTTGGCCGTGTTTTTATTTTGGTTTGTGCGTCGCTCAAATTATGGATTCGAGACTTCGGTATTCGCCGACTCTCCGCAAACGGCGCGATATGCCGGCATGAACAGCATCTGGCTAACCACTTCTGTGCTACTTGTTTCTGGCGCGCTCGCAGGATTAGGCGGAGCAATGTATGTCGTCGGCCCAGCAGGCAAAGTTGATCCGGGTTTATTGCAAACTGGTCTTGGCTATGCAGGCATCGTGGTGGCCGCTCTTGCGCGGTATAACTTCGTCGCTGTAATCATTACTGCAGTTTTATTTGCTGGTCTTCGCGTTGGCGGCTCTGCGTTACAGGCTTCGTCAGATCCGGTGCCGATTGCTATCGCAGTTGTGCTACAAGGTGCAGTTTTGTTGTTTGCGCTCGGTGGCGAAATATTTAGGCGGAACAGAGTAGTGATAACACGAGTAGTGCAAAATGTGAAAGTCTCAGCATGAACTCAAATGTTTGGCTATTGACATTTGCCGATGCTATAAGCATTGCAACGACGCTTATTTTGGCGTCACTGGGTGCAATGATCACCGAAAGATCGGGCGTGATCAATCTCGGTGTTGAGGGATATTTATTGATGGGTGCCGTCACTGGTTTTGTGGTTGCTGATTCGACGGGTCAATTGTGGCTAGCGCTTGGGTCTTCAATAGTTGTTGGTGCGGCGATGGCGCTGGTTCATGCAACATTGACAGTCACATTGCGCGCCAACCAAATCGTTTCTGGTTTAGCGATGGTGATTTTTGGTACTGGGCTTTCTCAGTTCATCGGCAAACCAATCGAAGGCAAGTCGCGCCCGGTAGTGATCGACAAAATCGATTTCGGCGTGTTATCTGATCTTCCGATTATTGGCCCAGTAATTTTTGGGCATGATCCGATCACATATGCGACTTGGGTGTTGGCTTTGGTGATCTCGTTATACCTTCATCGCACTCGGCCTGGTTTGATTTTGCGGGCGACAGGTGATGCACCCGCCACCGTAGACGCTCAAGGTGTATCAGTTAAACGAATTCGGTATGTGCACACGGTTGTAGGTGGCGCACTTATGGGACTAGGCGGTGGCTGGTATATGTTCGCGCGTGCCGCAGCATGGAACCAATCGGCGACAACAAACGGAATCGGTTGGATTGCGCTCGCACTTGTCGTATTCGCATCGTGGAGACCACTGCGTGCGATTGCTGGTGCGGTCTTATTTGGTTTTTGTTTGCAGGTGCCGTTTACACTGCAGGGTCAACAAATAAATATTTTGCCATCGGAGATTGTTTCGATGTTTCCATATTTGATGACGCTTGTAGTTTTGGTTGCACTGTCGACACCGCGGGCGCGACGCCGACGAGCGATAGCCTAAAGTAGTTCGTTTCACCCGAGAAACGACGAGAAAAGTAATCAGGCTTATTGTGGCAAACATTCTTGTGATAGGTGCCGGTGGGGTTGGTGGCGGTATGGCCTCAATCGCCGAAACTCGTAGTTTCTTTGATTCGTTTATATTGGCTGATATTAACTCGGGTCGTGGCGATGAGATCATCGCCAAACTTGAAGATCCAGGTCGATTCTCGTCGGCCAAAGTTGACGCCCGCAGTAAAACAGACATCGTCGCTCTGGCGCAACGGGTCAAAGCCGATGTAATCGTCAACGCTTGTGATCCGCGTTTGAACGAGCCTATTTTTGAAGCCGCTTTTGAAGCGGGCTGTACATACCTCGATATGGCGATGAATTTAAGTAAGCCACACCCAACTAATCCGTACGAAGAAGTGGGTGAGCCGCTCGGCAAAGATCAAATTTCTTCAGATGAACGATGGAAAGAAAAAGGATTACTCGCGCTTGTGGGTATGGGCGTCGAGCCCGGCCTGAGCAACGTGTTTGCGCGATATGCATCTGATCATCTTTTTGACACGATCGATGAAATCGGCGTGCGTGACGGTTCGAATTTGTCAATTGATGGTCTCGATTTCGCACCGACATTTTCAATTTGGACAACAATTGAAGAAACTCTGAACCCACCTGTCGTCTGGGAGAAAAAACGCGGTCTGTTCACGACTGATTGCTTTAGTGAGCCAGAGATTTTTCACTTTCCGGCGGGTATTGGTGCATATGAATGCGTGAACGTAGAACACGAAGAAGTAATCATGATTCCGCGTGAGATTGATTGCAATCGAGTCACATTCAAATACAGTCTTGGTGCAGAATTCATTGACTGGCTCAAAACATTTGCATACTTGGGTCTTGATAGCAATGAAAAAATTCGCGTTGGTGATGTTTCGGTTTCACCGCGAGATGTGTTGGCCGCGGTACTACCTAATCCTGCAAAACTTGGTCACTTGATGCATGGTCGAACATGTGCAGGCACTTGGGTCAAGGGCACTTACGACGGTAAGCCACGCGAAGTTTATTTGTATCACGTGGCCGACAATGAAACGACAATGCGTGACTGGGGATCGCAAGCAGTGTTGTGGCAAACGGCGATGTGTCCGGTCGTTGCACTTGAGTTGCTCGCTAATGGAAGTTGGAAGGGAGTTGGCGTGCGCGGACCAGAAGCGTTTGATGCGGTGCCATTTTTGAATCTGCTTGGCGAGTACAACACGCACCACGGAATCATGGAGATGGGACCAGGTTTGTGGCCGAGTCCAAAGCCGACTGGTCAGCCTGGTTGGGACCGACCAGTTAAGCGCGCGATCGTGCCCGGCTATTAGTCAGTCGTTGATCTACTAATTATTTTCTAGTTATTTTCCGGCGAGAATTTTAATAACCGGCGCAAAGCTATTGACATCTTCGCCGCCAACGATGATGTAAGACAATCCCCAACGTTCTCGGCGCGCAATTAAGTCTTCTGCAATCTTTGCAGGTGGCCCCATTAGAGCGAACGGCGAATCTGCAACCATCTTTGGATCAACTTTCAACATATTTGCAGTGCCATTAATTGCTTCATCGGCGCTATCGCGAATATTGACTAAGAAAGTACGAATATTAAGTTCAATATTTTGCATTCGCGTACCAGCAGCAGTTTGCACAATTTCGATTTTTTCGGAAACAGCCTCTGCGCTCATGTGACTAATTGTCTCGGTATTAACAACGCCGTCTTTCAATGATGGGTTAATGCCGACGATGTCGGCAAGTTGTGCGGCGAGTTTAAGAACTCTTGGTCCACCGCCACCAATCAAAATTGGTGGGCAGGGACGCTGCACTGGCAAAGGCGCAGAAACATAATCAGTAATTTTGTAATGTGCGCCCGTAAATGTGAACTTTTCGCCGGTCATCGCGTGCTTGATGATCTCGAGTCCTTCGAGAAAGCGATCGATGCGCACGCCAGGCTTGTCGTAGACCATGCCAGATTGTTCATAATCAGTAAGCATCCATCCTGGACCGATGCCAATTTCAAGTCGGCCATCTGACAAAAGATCAAGTGTCGCTAATTCTTTTGCAAGTACAACTGGATGTTTGTAGTCGTTGTCCCAAACGAGTGCACCGATTCGCAAGTTTTTAGTTGCGTCGGCAACGCTCATCAGAGCGGGCACTGGGGCGAGTTGATCGGTGAAGTGATCTGGCATTGTGAAAGAACTAAAGCCAAGATCTTCCGTAGCTTTTGCGAGGTCAACCCACTCTTTTTTTGAACCGGCTTTACTCGCTTGAATTCCAAATCTGAACGGTCGAATTATTGGTTTCGTAGAAGTCATCCAAAAATGTTACTCTTCGTGCTCAATCAAAGTCGCTGTGGAGACCCGCGTACTTCGATTACAAGTAGATTAGATGTGTGGTGAAGAAGATTCTTCGCGCGATAAGCACCCCTCGAGGTCTGTTTGTAACGCGCCTTGCGGCCGTGATGATTGCAGGTGCAATGTTTATTGCGGCAACTGTGACGGCGATGGCCCCGCGAGTGTGGGGGATATTGAATTCTCATTCGCAGGTGCCACCAGTATTAACTGGATTCTCTGGTCTTGCCGAGCGAAGTTATGTTTTTGATGAAACTGGTAAGCAAATCGGCGTTTATCAATTGGAGAATAGCCAGATTCTAAATATTGACAAGATACCGGTTGATGTTGTGGCAACGATTTTGGCGCTTGAAGACAACGAATTTAATCGTCACAAAGGTGTCAATCTTCGTTCGTTCACACGGGCGATCTTGTCAAATACGCAATCTGGTGCCAAACAGGGTGCGAGCACGATCACGATGCAAGTCGTCAAGAACGAGTTTCTTGCTGGCTTTGAGCGAAATGGTCGCTACAAAGTTTTGCAAGCTCGCTACGCCACGATGCTTGAAAAGCAAGTTCCAAAACGAACAATACTTGAGCGATATCTCAACACGATTTATCTAGGCAACAATACTTACGGCTTGCAAGCTGCGTCTGAAAGATATTTTGGCAAAAGTGTCAGCGAGTTGACTTTGCTCAACGGCGCATTTCTTGCAGGGCTAATACAGGCGCCGTCAACTTATGATCCGATCTCTCATCCTGATAGTTCTCGCGCACGGTATCTAGAAGTTCTTGATCGACTCGTCGCAACTGGACTGCTCAGTCAAGATGAGCGAACCAAAATCGGTGACAAACCCGCGATTCCTGAAGCGTTAGCCAAAGTAGAAAATTCAAATCTTGAGCGAACCTACTTCACAGAATTTACAAAAGACTATTTGTTAAACCGTAGCGACGTGTTGGGTACGACATATCAGCAGCGCTATAACGCTTTGTTCAGAGGCGGTCTCAAAATTTATACGACGCTTAATTTGGAAGCCCAAGCGGCCGCCGAGCAAGCAGTAAAAAATCAGCTGCCAGAAAATAAAGCTGGGATACAAGCATCGCTGATTTCATTAGATTCAAAAACCGGTGCGATTCGCGCGATGGTTGGTGGCCCAGGTTTCAAAGCCGGACAAAGTGAAGTCAACTTGGCATTGCGTCGACGACAAACTGGGTCGAGCATTAAGTTTTTCATTTTGGCGACGGCATTGCAAGCGGGTGTGCAACCAGATGACTTGATAGACGGAACTTTGCCGTGCACACTACCTAATCCAGAAAATTTGGATGAACCTTTTGAAATCACTAAAGGTGTGAGTCAGCCAACTGCGCCACTTCGAGTGATGACCTGGCTTTCAATCAACTGCGCTTACGCGAAATTATCGCAGATAGTTGGTCTAGATCGTGTGGTGGCCACGATGTATCGCATGGCCGCATCGGAGTGGCTGAGCAAAGAGACCTACACGATTCAGCCCTACGCAAGTTTGGCAACGGGCGCCAATGAACTCAGCGCAATGGATATGGCATCGGGTATTCAAACGTTGGCTAATTCTGGGGTGCACCGTGAGCCATACATGATTCAAAAAATTGAAGATGCAAAGGGCACGATTTTGTTTGAGAACGAGGCAGCTGTTGTAGAACAGACTTTGCCTAGCGATGTAGCCAATAACGCCGCCGACATTATGCGAGGCGTAATCGAGTTTGGTACAGCGCGACGAACGCCGCTTGCTGATGGTCGTCCAGCCGCGGGCAAGACCGGAACGCAAGACAACAACACCAACGCTTGGTTTGTGGGTTTCACTCCGCAATTCTCAACAGCAGTTTGGGTTGGTGATCCGAAAGGATATACAAAAATGACTTCACGCAATGTTCCAGAGTTTGCTTCAGTTATTGCTGGTCGCGGAGGAGTGCAGGGTTCAATGTTTCCCGCGATGATTTGGAAGGCGTATATGGATGATGTGCATAAGGGTCTTGAAATACTTAATTTTCCTAAGCCACCAGCACCAACGCGACAGCCGCTTCGGCTTTATCTGCCAGGTGTTGAATGCCCGGCGCAAGTTGTCTCCGGCACGATTCCTGTTAATACTGTTGCACTCACCAAAAAAGAAGCCAGATTAACGACAACAACCGTCGCGCCGGAAGGCGTTGAGCCGACAGTTGCCAATACTGTGGTGATCAGCGTGCTTACTCCGGACACAACAATTGCGCCGACCGACTCAAACCCATACTCACCCGTGCCATCGACTAGCCCAGGTTTGTATTTCTTTGATTGTAGAAAGCCTTTACAAAATAATGTGCAAACCACAACTGGTGCCCCGTAGTGGCTTCATTGAAACCGCTATTAGAACTTCAGCGAGTTGACACTGCGTTAGCTCAACTCAAGCATCGGTTGGCGACACTCGAAGAGCGGACAAACCTGACGGCGGCAACGACTTTGCTGAATAGTTTCAACAAAGAGTTGGTTTCAGTAACGGCACAACTCAAAGTTACGCAGCAAGATATTGAATCATTGGAAATTGATAATAAGAAACGCGAGTCGTCAATCGCTAAATATTTGCAGCAACTTAAAACAATTATTGCCCCGCGTGAGGCCGAAGCACTGCAGCACGAAATTGCAATGGCCACTGCCGAGCGAAGCGCCAATGATGATAAAGAACTTGCATTGCTTGAAGTTGCTGAGCAATTTGATCGCCAGCAACTTGAGTTGAACAATCAGATCCTCAAGCAAAACGAAGTTATTGAGCAAGCCAAACGGGCTCTAGCTTCGGCGATAGAGCAGTGCGAGCAATCAAAACTTGAACTCGAGGCGAAGCGCATTACTATGTCTGCGATTATCGACCCAGAACTAATAAAACTTTATGATCTTAAAAAAAATAAGCGAACTACGCCAGCAGTGGCCGATTTGCATAAAGCAACTTGCCAGTCGTGCCATCTTGATCTATCAACCGTTGAATTGTCTGCACTCAAAAAATGCCCTGAAGACGTAATTCCAGAGTGTCCGAATTGCGATTGCTATCTAGTTGTTTGATTGATGTGAACTGACTGTTTATCTAGACGATGTTTTTTTGGTTTATTGCAACTTCTATTTGGTCGGTATGGTTTGTATTTCGTGACCCAAAATTTGATTATCGACTTCTGGCGATTGCTGCATTGATACCTGATTTGGCTGACGGTCTGCTTCGGGCTTTTGGCATGACGCAGAGTGTGATGCACAGTGTCGTCACGAGCATCGCCGTATTGTTTGCGATCATGATTGCAACTGCTGGTCGACGCCCAATCCGTCAAAGGCTCTTGGCAATACCGATTGGTTTATTCATGCATTTAATTTATGATGGCGCATTTACTGCTACGAAAACTTTTTGGTGGCCGTTAACTGGCACTTCGATTGACGATAAATCTCTGCCGTCAATCGAACGCGGGCTGATTAATCTGCCGCTTGAGCTGCTCGGCTTCGTCGCGTGCATAGTTGCCTGGAGATACTTCGCACTTTCCGTCGCTCACCGCCGCCACACTTTTCTAAAAACAGGATCGTTGCAACGCGCAGATTAAAACTAATTTTGGGGTAACAGTGAGTCGGTCGATAAGCGGGATTTTGTAGTTTCAACAGTTTCCTGTCGATCC
Source organism: Actinomycetota bacterium (assembly GCA_026393655.1). Lineage (GTDB taxonomy): Bacteria > Actinomycetota > Acidimicrobiia > Acidimicrobiales > Ilumatobacteraceae > BACL27. Next base: position 22,900 of record JAPKZT010000269.1, read on the forward strand.
TGACGACCATCCATCTATGCGGCCTACCCGAGGGTTGCTCGAAAGCAAACGGACAGTTCATGCCCTCTGCATGGCCTTGCTTCAAGTGACGTACCAAGCCGCAACTGTTGCCACCTGCGCTGGTGCGCTCTTACCGCACCGTTTCATCCTTACCTGTGACAAAAATCTTGCGAAATTTATCCATCGGCGGTTTATTTTCTGTTGCACGTAATATCAGGTCACCCCGATCTGGCTTTCACCAGCACTTTGTCCTGCGAAGTCCCGACTTTCCTCAATGTCGCAATGCAAGCACCACAACACTGCGGTCGTCTGACCGACTCACCGTTGGTTTAAGTGTATGGGTGAAGTTTTATGCTTTGCAGGCGACGAAGTCGTATACCAATGAGTTAAGACTTGGTGTTTCAAGGATCAATGTTGTTCGAGTGCCGTCCAGCTTTGGTTTGCCGATTGCTAATTGAATATTTGCGAGCGATCCAAATGCTGATGGAACGGCGGCGATATTCGGCTTACCGGTTTTTGCATCTGAAGTCGGTCCAACATTTTTTAGACCAGGATTCAAAATCTGTGCAAGTATCGCAGCGTGTCGGGCTTCTTGTTGACCGATACGAATTGCATCTGCACGCAACATCGGATCGGTGAGCAATGCAACAACACCTTGGTATGTTTGCGCTGCAAGATTTTCGACAGCGTGTGCAAGCGCAACTGTATCCATTGCTTGGTTTGGATTATCGTCAGCAGTAATTAGTTTCAGCGCTGGCAAAATGTACGACTCTGAAATTCGAGTATTGCCACAACGGTATTCTTTGGCTCCGAGCTTTACTGCCAAAGAATTTACTGCATTGGCATGCTCGCTGTGGTCAGCAGAGAAACGCTTTGCGATCTCAGCGACTTTGCGTAGATCGCCAGTGAAAACTCCAAGGTCTAGTGCTGTTGCATATGTTTCAATTGCGTTGTATTCGAGTGATGCAGCAGTACGAAGCAAGACTGCATCAGTAACCTCGGCATCAGCCAAAGGTGTCGTAGCCGGCGATTGGCCAAGAATTGTGATTGCGTTGTCATCAACAACCCCATCTTGTTTGCCGCAAGCAGCAAGCACTAGTCCGGATGCGAGTGAAACCCCGCCCAATCGAAGAAGTTCGCGTCGAGTAAAAGTCCTCATGATGCAACCAATGCTGTGGCGTTGTTATCTAACGCCGTCGAAATATTCGTTGTCGTCTGGCTGGCAAGTATCGCGGCATGTCGAGCCTCGACCGTGATTATTGATGCAACGAGTGCAGCAACTTTTGCCGACTCTATAGTCTCAATAGCTTTTGTATGGCTTGCAATCATTATGTTTTCAATTTCTAATAGTGCGATCCAAATATTTTGAGCTTCGGAAAGTTTGGCGCTAAAACTCGCATAAATTGCATCGTCACGTTTGTTTGTTGCATTCTTTGATAACAAACCATTTAGTGCTTGTTCATAGGCCACATGGTGGGCATAAAACTGTTCAAGCAATGCACTCTCATCATCGCTCAACGATTTGCGACTTACTACCGCTGCGTAAATGTCACGGGTCGTTAGTTCTAAAGTCTGCGCGAACGCGAGAAGTTTGATATCAGAAGGTGAAAGCATCGTTTAAATCTAGACGAATTTAGAAGTCAAGACTCGATAATGAGGCAATCCATCCCCGCGAACGAGTGATTGCCTCGTGCCATTGTGCACGATCAAGTTTTAGTGTTGGAGTTACTACTTTTGCGGGTTTCACAGTGCTTGCGGCCCGGCTAATCGAGGTCCAGGTGCCCGCAGCAACGCCTGCCAGAAACGCTGCGCCAAGAGTGGTGGCTTCGGCAACGGGCGATAGCTCGATATTCAAGCCAGTCGCATTGGCTAGAGATTGTGTGAATGCTTGATTCTGGCTCATGCCACCGTCAACTCTCAGCGAAGACACCGAAAGGTTGGTGTCGGCGATTACTGCCTCAAGCATGTCGGCTCCGCGATGTGCGATGCCCTCGAGAACTGCTCGAACTATGTGAGCTCGAGTCGTGCCGCGAGTCAAACCGAGCAAAGTGCCGCGTGCGCCGTAATCCCAATGTGGTGTGCCAAGTCCGAAAAGTGCAGGCACAAAAACTACGCCGCCCGAATCTTTAACTTGCATCGCGATCTCGTGACTTTCTTGACTTGTCGAAATAATTTGCAGATCATCACGCAGCCATTCGATGTTCGTGCCTGCAGAAAGCATTATCGCCTCGGCTGCCCAAAAAGTAGTTTGCTCGTCGCTGTAGGCCACGAGTGGATAACTACCATTTTCTGAGCGTTGCATTCTTGTCGGGCCAGTTGTGCCGGTGAATACATCGAGCATTCCGCCAGTGCCGAAAGTTATTTTTGTCGCACCGCTGTTAATACATCCTTGACCGATTAATGATGATTGTTGATCACCGATTAATGATGCGATTGGTGGTGATCCTGGCAATGCGGTTGCGTTGCCGATCACGCCAGTTGATTTAACGATCTTTGGAAGCATCGAAATATCAACTTTTAACAAATCGCATATTCGCTCAGACCATGACGAAGCATCAAGTGTGCATAAACCTGTAGCCCCCGCATTGGTTGAGTCAGTCACGTGCAGTTCGTTTTTAGAAAGTACCGATGCGATCCACGAATCAACCGTGCCAATTCGTACATCACTGAAATCGAGATTCTTTGCCACGACATAGTTCTGAATCATCCATGCCGCTTTTGTAGCTGTCTGATTTGGCGCGAGTTTGATTGAGTGTTCAGAAGCGGCAGTGATGCAATCAAAAACTGTTCGCAAGTCTTGCCAGCCAAGTGCGGGGCCAAGTGGTTTGCCGGTTGATTTACTCCACATCACTGTCGATGCACGCTGGTTGGTTATGCCAACTGCCTCAACCTTGTCTGAGTTTTTGGATTGTGCGATCGTCGCAATGCATACTCGCAAAACAGCATCGGCCATTTTCTGCGGATCAAATTCAACAAGTCCAGGGCTGGGGGTGTCTGGTCGACACGATTCGTAATTCAAAAAATGTACTGAGCCATCTTCTCGTACGATCGCGGCACGCAAACCACTAGTGCCGACATCGACAACCAGAATGCTCACGGCACTATCTCTTTGTTTTAACTTCGCCGCGATTTGAAGCAAAACCTAATTTGCCAGGATTCAAAATATCTTGAGGATCGAGTGCATGTTTAATCGCTGCTAGAACATCGTGTGCGGGCCCAAGTGCGCGCTTGATAAATTTTGCACGGTTGATTCCGACTCCGTGGTGGTGCGAAAGATTTGCGCCTGCATCGAGTGCTGAGTTCTGTGCCGCGTTCCAAATGGCTTCGTAAGTAATTTCGATCGCTTCAAGTGTGTTAGACGCAGGCTCGGCAACAAAAGTAAAATAAATACACGCGCCATCGATATAACTGTGTGAAATATGACAGCTAGCACTACGCGCTCCAGGCACAGTCATGATTGATTTCTTTACAGTTTCAGCGACTTGATTTACTTTTGACCAGCAAACAGCAACTTCCATCGTGTCGATTACGAATCCTTTTTTAGATAATGCTTGCAATCCGCTTGTGTCGTTGCGATGGTTCATCCAATGGTCGACAAGTACCACATCTGCTGGCTGAGCGTTATTTGCCTGGCACGCATTATCAACGACTTTCATCATCGCATCTATCAATATATTTTCTCCTTCGTCAAGAACTAATAGCGCGCATTGAGTTCCGTCTCCACCGTGAGCGCGCTTGCTCTCGCGTTCGTCATAAAGTCGTAATACGGCTGGAGTTGCTCCCGAACGAATTGCTACTCGCATTGCTTCAACTGCATCGGCGAATGAGCCAAACATGTAGGCCGCACGTCGTTGCGCCGGGGCGATTGGATGCGCGCGCAACCAAACTTTGCTGATTATTCCGAATGAACCTTCGCTGCCGATAAATAATGACGTAAGACTTGGGCCAGCCGCACCTGCTGGTTCGGTACCCGTAAGAATCACCGAGCCGTCGGCGAGTACGACTTCGAGGCCGGCAACCATGTCGTCGATTTTTCCGTATCGCGTTGAAAACTGTCCCGCGCCGCGAGATCCAATCCATCCACCCACAGTTGAGATGTCAAATGATTGTGGAAAGTGTCCAACAGATAGATCGTATTTTTCTCGAAGAGCATTTTCGAGATCGGGACCAAAAGTTCCTGGTAGTACTTCAACTAGACCCGAAATTTCGTCGACGCTGATAACGCCAGCAAGTGAAGTCATGTCAATTACGACGCCACCAAATAATGGAATAGCCGCGCCGCATACTCCCGAGCGTCCGCCCGACACAGTTACCGGTACTGAGTTAGTTGAGCACAATGTGACGATGTCGCTAACGTGTGAAGTTGTTGTTGGTCGACAGATTGCGTCTGCTCGTCGAGCCGTTTGTGCGTTAAGCGACCAGTGCATTGCCAGTGGCCACCAATCACGCGAATGCTCAACACGATCGGCAAGATCGCTTGAACTCGGGCAAATTTTGTTTAAATCGGTGAGAAACGACTCAGATAGCGGTTTAGCGGTTGTCTGAAAACGGTCGGTGATCTGACTGATGTCTGCTGAGAATTCAATCGGTGGAGTTGGGCGCGTTGTTGTCATGAGTTTTCCTTAAACGGTTACTGAAGCTTCATCTTCAAGTGAGCATGAGTTGGCGAATGCCAGAACTTGATTAGCAATCTCTTGTTCGGACCAACCGAGCAACGGCGCAACTAATTCTGCAACATTTCGCGCATTTGCGACAGTTGCGCGCCGATTAATTATTCGGCTTCTAGTTCGACGAGAAAGAATGTCGTCAAGTGTTTTAGCCATCTCGTGTGTTACTGCAAAAATAGCCTCAGCACGCAAGTAGGGCAGACCCGGAATCAATTGCTCGCCAAGGCTTGCGTCTTGTTTGATTAAATCTGTAACTATTTTCGCTTCGCTACCAAAGCGCGAGAAGAGGTGCTGATCACGAGCATCTTTATTTTTAACGCTCTTCGAACTGGCTCCAATGAATGGTAAGCCCTTGGTTCGGCAACGCGCCTTTTTGTCGAGCGATGAGAGAGCTTGATCTACAGCATCTTCTGCCATTTTGCGATATGTCGTGAGCTTTCCGCCGGTCACAGTGATCATTCCAGATTTTGTTGTGGCGACTTTGTGTCGTCGCGAAAGATCTGCAGTGCGAGAGCTTATTTTTTCACCACTCACACTTTTAACGAGTGGTCTAAGCCCCGACCACACAGCAGTAATGTCGTCGCGAGTGATATCGGTTGTCACGGCGGCATTTAGCGCTTTGAGTACATAGTCAATGTCTGTGCTGGTGCACTGGGGGTCGTTGATTGAACCTTGATAATCAGTATCGGTAGTACCTATATATGTGTACTGGTAGGTGCCATCGAAATTAGAGATCCACGGCACGAGAAACAAACTGCGCTTGTCACCTGGAACCGGAATGACAACAGCTATGTCGTTGCGAACTTTCTTCCACGGCACAGTTAGATGAACTCCCTTTGCTGGTCGAATGCTGTCTGGGTCAAAGCCAAGATCGGTAGTCAAAACTTCATCTGACCAGACGCCTGCAGCGTTAATCACTATTCGTGCTTGAACTTCAAAAGTTTGTGCATCAGATGTTGTGACTTGAACGCCGCGCGTGATGCCATTGTCATCATGCAAAATTTTGTCGACCGATATGTAGTTCGAAATAACTGCGCCATGACTAATTGCTGTGCGAGCAAGTGAAACACAAATACGCGCATCGTCGGCCATTGCGTCGTAATACACATACGCCGACCCGAGTCGCTCGCGTTGCATCGTCGGTAAATGCGAAAATGCTTTGTCGGCTTTGAGTCGTCGATGAAACTTTCCAATTCGCCAACCACCAGTCAGGTCATACATCCACATTGCTGAGCCAAGAGCGCGCGCAATCTTTTTAGAGACGACACCATCTCGCTTAAGAATTGGAATCATGAACGGCAAAGTTTGCACCAGGTGTGGGGCGTTGTGCTTTAGTCGTTGCCGTTCGTGCAGTGCTTCGTATACGAGTCGAACTTCGCCCTGCTGAAGATAGCGAAGACCACCGTGAATTAATTTGCTGCTCTTCGAAGAGGTGCCAGAAGCGAGGTCTTCGCGCTCAACTAAGGCAACACTCAACCCGCGAGATGCTGCGTCTAAAGCAACGCCAAGACCGGTTACACCACCGCCAATTACAACGATGTCAAAAGTCTGCGCTTTTAATTTCGCAATAGTCGCGATGCGATTTTGAGGTCCGCTAATCGGCTGGGGCATTGGCACAGCCTAAGGCAAGGCGAGTTATTGGTCTGAGCCCAAAAAGAGTTAGCAGACCGAATTTGTCATAAGTCACATCAATTGTTAGTTAGCATGACTTGCAAATTAGGGCAAGACTAGTTATTGTCGTTGGGATGCGTTCACCAACTGAACTTGCTCAAGTGTTTCGTGAGAAGCAATTGAAGCTCACGCCACAACGACAGTTGCTGTTCTCGCTTTTACATCAAAATCAAAGTCACCCAACAGCAGAATCTCTTTACGAGATCGCCAGCAAGCAAATGCCTGGTATCTCGCTTCGAACTATCTATCAAACTCTCGGAGAACTCGCCGACATGGGAGAACTGCAACTCGTCGATTTAGGCAACGGTGCGATGAGGTTTGATCCGAATATGGGTGAGCATCAACATTTTGTTTGCGGTTCGTGCGGTGCAATTCATGATGTGGATATTACTTCTGCACCAAAGTTGCGTGCTGGCAGTGCCGAGGGTTTCGCGGTTGAAGAAATTGGCGTCGTGTTTCATGGTCGTTGCAACCGATGCAACCATAAACAACAAGTTAGATCTCCTGGATCCCAGGCGAAAAATAAAGCAAGTAATTAATTAAGCAACAATCAAAATAACAACCAAAAATAATATAAAGGAGAATCATCATGGCCAAACTAAATGGCACCAAGACACATGAGAATCTCAAGGAAGCGTTTGCTGGCGAGAGCCAAGCGAATCGACGCTACTTGTGGTTCGCACAGAAGGCAGACATCGAGGGTTATCCAGATGCAGCGGCGTTGTTCCGTTCAGTCGCCGAAGGCGAAACCGGACATGCACACGGCCACTTGGATTACCTTGCAGAAGTTGGCGACCCAGCATCTGGTGAGCCAATCGGTGACACAGCAGACAACTTCAAAGCATCAGTCGCAGGCGAAACTTACGAGTACACACAGATGTACCCAGGTTTTTCTAAGACTGCTCGCGAAGAAGGATTTACAGAAATTGCTGACTGGTTCGAAACTCTTGCTCGCGCAGAGAAGAGCCACGCAGGTCGTTTCGGTGAAGGTCTTAAAGCCCTCGGCTAAATCGCTAGTTAGTTAGTTAATTGTTGATGGTGTCGTTCGTTTTCGCGGACGGCACCATCAACAAAGTTTTTAATCCCCTGATTTTGAGAGATAGATAAAAGAGATAGATAAACATGACAATTATTTACGACCCGCAACACGCAAAATATCTTGACGAAGCAGATACTCGTGAAGAACTAACCCGTATTTACGACTTGTGTCATGGTTGTCGACTTTGTTTTAAGTTTTGCCCATCGTTTCCGACGCTGTTTAGTTACATCGATGCTCATGACGATCAAGATGCGGGAAAGATGACACCAGCTCAGCAAGATCATGTTGCCGACGAATGTTTTCAATGCAAATTGTTTTATGTCAATTGCCCATACACA